>CAZRTY010000202.1:0-4140 GCA_964603055.1 uncultured Rhodothermales bacterium
ACGATCTTCTGCATGAAACTTGCCGCCATCGCGCCGTCGATGATCCGGTGGTCATACGAGAGCGACAGGTACATCATATGCCGCACAGCAATCACATCGCCCATCACGGGGTCCTCGATCACGGCGGGCCGCTTCTTGATGGCACCTGTCGCCAGGATGGCCACCTGCGGCTGGTTGATGATCGGCGTACCCATGATCGAGCCGAGCGAGCCGATGTTCGTCACGGTGAAGGTGCCGCCCTGTAGCTCGTCGGGCTGAAGCTTCTTGTTACGTGCGCGCTCGGCCAGATCGTTCGCGATACGCGCGATGCCGGTGACGTTCTTCTCTCCAGCGTCGCGGATGACCGGCGCCAGCAGACCCGTCCGGCCAATCGCAACCGCGATCCCAATGTGCAGGTCTTTCTTCAGCACGATCTGTGTACCCTCGACCGACGAGTTCAGCACCGGATGCTCACGCAGGGCCTCCGCCGCAGCGTGAACGAAGAACGGCGTAAACGTCAGTTTGAACCCTTCGCGCTCGAGGAACTCGTCTTTCTGCCGGTCGCGGAAGCGCACAAGGTTGGTCACATCGACTTCGGCAAACGACGTCACGTGCGCGGAGGTCGCCTTCGAGCGGACCATGTGCTCGGCGATAATCTGCCGCATGCGCTCCATCTCGACGATCTCGGTGCGGCCGTCGTAACCGCCCAGCGATGCCGCGCTCGGCGCCGCTTGCGGCTGTGCCGCGGGCTTGCGCGCCGGAGCGGCCTGCGGTGCCTGACTTTTCGACTCACTCTGTGCCGGCGCCGACTTGCGCTCTTCGAGATACTTCTTCACGTCGTCCTTCGTGAGTCGACCTTCGCGGCCCGAGCCTTTGATGCCTTTCAGCTCTTCGAGCGTCACGCCCTCGGCCTTGGCAATCGAACGAACCAGCGGCGAGTAGAAGCTGCCGTCGTCGTCCTTGCGCGGGATGTCCGACGTGCCCGCCTGGGCTGTATCGACGTCGGGCTCGCTCAGGGTTTCGTCGCCGAGCTGCGCCGCAGCCGTCGCGGCCGCCGGCTCAGCCGGTGCGACGGGCGCCACACCTTCGGCCGACATATCGGTCGTGAGCGTCGCAATCACGCTGCCCACGTCAACCGTCTCACCCTCGGGCACCAGAATTTGCTGGAGCACGCCCTCGGCCGGAGACGGCACCTCGGTGTCCACCTTGTCGGTGCCAATCTCGAGCAAGGTCTCATCGAGCTCAACCTTGTCGCCCGGATTCTTGTGCCACGAGATGATCGTGCCTTCAGTGATACTCTCGCCCATCTTGGGCATCACCACTTCCACGATCGAGCCAGACGACTCAACGGCCGCCGGGGCCGCAGCGTCCGTCGCCTTAGTTTCCGCCGCAGGCTCGGGTGCCGGCTCTGCTGCCGCCTTCGCCTCCGGTTCGGGGGCAGGCGTTTCAGACTGGCCGTCACCGCCCGCTTCCACATCCGTCTCAATCACGGCAATGGCCGCACCTACGTCGACCGTATCGCCCTCTTCTACGAGGATCTGTTTAACAACGCCGCCCGCCGGAGAGGGCACGTCGGTATCTACTTTATCGGTACCAATCTCGAGCAGGGTCTCGTCGAGCTCGACCGTCTCGCCCGGCTTCTTATGCCACGCGATGATGGTGCCTTCTGTAATGCTCTCGCCCATCTTGGGCATGGTGACTTCAACCTGAGCCATGACGGATGTGTTACGGAGATGTCATTGGATTTACGCGGCCAACGGCCGGAAGACCGGCAATATACAGATATGCGCCCTCGAACGAAGCGCTTCGATGTCGGCGGACCCTGTAACAACCCTTTTTGGCAAAAGTTGATATCAATTCCGCCCGCGGCCTCCATTCCGTTCCGTCAATCGTCACGAATCCGTGCTTATCCCGCAGACCGGGATGTCTCAGAACCTGTAACCCCACCATCCGCGGTGCGGAAAGTCCGCCCAGCCTTCATCCCACACACTCATTCAAACGGCAAGAAACTCAAATTCGATCGTTCTGCTGATTCATTAAGGTGCTGTTTTGGGGGAAACCGGGCGCGGCCTCGCCCCTGTTCACCAACCTCAAGCCGGGACGGCGAGAACATGCGCTTTGACCCGCGGCTCTTGCGCCGACCGTCCGGACGCACGGTTCAACGCTTTCCCTTCAATTCCTGCGTTCAAACCAGCCGAAAACAAAACGCGGACGATGATGCCTGCTCGTTAAAGCAGCACCACCGTCCGCGCTTCATGCATCGGCGCGTCGAGTTGACTACGCCGTGATTTCCTCCTTCAACTCTGGGAGCATCATCCCGTGCTCGACCAGGTTACGGTGCATCTCGAAGCACTTGCCGAGATCGTGCCGGATGTGGCCCATCGGCGACTCGGCCAGGTACTTCTTGAGATACGGCCGGTACATCGGGTGCGCGCAATTGTCGATAATCGTATTCGCACGCTCGATGGGTCCGAGGCCGCGCAGGTCAGCCAGTCCTTGCTCGGTAGCCAGGATCTGAACAGAGTGCTCGTTGTGATCCGTGTGCGTAACCATCGGCACAACCGCCGAAATGCGGCCGCCTTTGGCCGTGCTCGGGCACACGAGGATCGACAGGTACGAGTTACGCACGAAATCGCCCGAGCCGCCAACGCCGTTCATCAGGTGCGAGCCGGTCACATGCGTCGAGTTGGCGTTGCCGTAGATGTCCATCTCGAGCACCGTATTGAGCGCGATCACGCCGAGGCGGCGGATGACGCCCGGGTTGTTCGAGATCTCCTGCGGCCGCAGCACGATGCGCGGCACGAAGAAGTTCATGTTGTCGTACACCTTCTGGATTTGCTTCTCGCTGAGCGTGAGGCTTGTCGTGCTGGCGCCGAGCAGCCGCCCTTCGAGCATCAAGTCAACGAGTGCGTCCTGGAAGACCTCGCTGAACATGTAGAACGGCGGGACTTCGCTCTCGCCCAGGCCCGCCATGACGGCATTGGCCACATTACCCACGCCCGATTGCATCGGCAGGAATTCCTGGGGGATGCGCCCCGCCGCGAGCTCTCCCAGCAGGAAGTCCACCACGTGCCCCGCGATCTGCCGGCTCACATCGTCCGGCTCCGTCATCGGTATCACGCCGTCCTCTTCATCCGTCTCGACAATCCCAACGATCTTCTTTGGATCGACGGCCGCATACGGCGTGCCGATTTTCGACAACGGATGATGTAGCGGGATCGGCGAGCGCTGCGGCGGCGGCGGCAGAATCATGACATCGTGCATCTCGGCCAGCCGCTTTGAATGGTGGTGGTTGATCTCGATGACCACCTTCTCGGCGTGACGCAGCAGCGACGGACTGATACCTGACGACGTAGATAGGTAAACGCGCCCGTCGGCCGTCACATCGACCGCTTCGATTACGGCGACGTCGACCTTCCCGAAGAAGCCAAACTCGATCATCTGCGGCACATGCGAGAGGTGCATGTCAACGAACTGAGTGTCCTGCTCGTTGATGCGCTTGCGCAGCTCCTTCGACGACTGATACGGCGCACGCCACTCGATGGCGTTAGCCTCGGCAAGTTCTTTGTCGATTTGCGGCCCGGTTGATGCACCAGTCAGCACGCGGATCTTGAACGGCTTGCCTTCGGCGTGCAGATCTTTCGCGCGCTGGGCGAGTGCCCGCGGAACGGCCTTGGCCGCGCCCGATGGCGTGAAGGCTGAGAAGCCGACTGTGGCACCGTGAGGAATAATTGCCGCTGCTTCCTCGGCAGTCAGGCGTGGTATCGAGTGAGAGATTTGCATGGCATAAAGAGCTATTGGGCCGGATACGAAGCAGCACAGGCTGCTGAGCAATTAAGCGAAATACGACAACAGAACACCTGCTGCAACGGCAGATCCTATGACACCTGCCACGTTCGGTGCCATCGCATGCATGAGCACAAAGTTGTGTGGATCCTCTTCGTGCGCCACACGCTGTGCGACGCGAGCGGCCATAGGAACGGCAGATACACCGGCCGCGCCGATGAGCGGGTTGATCGGTTCCCTTGAGAATCGGTTCATCAACTTACCGAAGAGCACGCCGCACGAGGTGGCGACAGCGAACGCAACGACGCCGAGAATGAAGATGTAGATCGTCTGCGGCGTAAGGAACGTGGCTGCCTGCGTCTTGGCGCCGACAGA
>CAZRTY010000203.1:0-4110 GCA_964603055.1 uncultured Rhodothermales bacterium
TCTGAGATGCCGAGGAGCTGCCGAACGAATGGCTGCGCGCAGAAGCATTCATTGCGCACCGCGATGCCGAAATAGTCGTTCAACACGGCCGTGACGAGCCCGTGTGGCAGGCCATCGATGTTGAATGCGATGACACCAATCCGCTCGGCAATTTCAAGGCGATGACTGCCGTAAATGTGGACGCCGTCGATGCGGGCAATGCGATCGAGCGCATATTGCGTCAGCAGCTGCTCGTCCTCCTCAATCACATCCATGCCGATCCGGCTCAACATCTGCAATGTGGCGGCGAGCGCCAGGCTACCAGGCAGGTTGGGCGTGCCGGTCTCCTCACGGTCGGGCAGTGTCGGTGAGATGTGATAGCGCGCCGTGTCCACAAAAGAAACCACGCCTCCGCCAACTTCTTCCGGCTCCCGGCCGCTGAAGAGCTCGCGCCGGGCAATGATCACCCCGGGCGATCCCGGCGTGTAGATCTTATGACCACTCAGGCACAGCACGTCGATGGCCTCGGCCTCATCATCCCCCAGCATATTTATCGGACAGTGAGCCGCGGACTGCGCGGCATCCACCACGATGAGCGCCCCGACTTCATGTGCCATCCGCGCGACTTCGTGCACCGGGTTGAGGACGCCGGTGACATTCGATGCCGCCGTGAGCGCCACGTAGTTCAGACGATCAGCGTATTTGTGGATGGCCTCGCGCAGTGCTTGCATATCAACGCGCCCGGCCCCGCCATCCGGATCTTTCTCAACCGGCACATGCACCACGTGGCCGACGTGCTTGCGGTGCGGCAGATCGTTGGCGTGATGCTCCATGATGGTGGTGATGACGACGTCGCGCTCGGGCCGCTTGCCGGCCAGCACGCGCGCCATCCTGTTGAGCGCGCCCGTCACGCCGTTGCCGCAGAAGATGGCCGTGTACGATGCGTCGGCATTGACGAAGTCGAGCACAATTTCGTGCGCCTGTTGATACAGCGCCGTCATGATGCGGGCGCCAAAGTGCAGTTGGGAGTGCGTGTTGGCGTAGTGCTCGAGCGCCCCGCGAACAATCTCGTCGGCAGGTTTCAGGCGAAGGTTCGACGCCGCGCTGTCGAGGTAAATGCGGTCGGCGGTGCGGCCGTCGGCGAGCGTGTACGTCGTTCGGAGGCCGGTGAACTCAGATCGCAGCGCGTTGAGTAGTTGCCGGCGAGCGGCGACGGGTGTGGTCTCCGTGCGTGGTTTTAATTCCATCCTCTTCGGGCGCATATCGACGGGCCGCACATCACGTTCTCGACGGACGGGCCCCTCCGCGTTGTCAGTCCAGAATGATTTCCCGGCGCAGACGAGCGACCGGAATGTTGAGTTGCTCGCGATACTTGGTGACCGTTCGGCGGGCGATGTTGAAGCCGCGTTCTTCGAGCTCCGTCGCGATACGCTGATCAGATAACGGCTTGTCTTTGGCCTCTTCAGAGATGATCTGCTCGATGATCGCCTTGACTTCTTTGTTGGAAACCTCCTCTCCCGAATCGGTCGTCAGTCCCTCCGAGAAGAAGTACTTCAGCTCGTAGACGCCGAATTCCGTCTGCACATATTTGCCGTTAACGACGCGGCTCACGGTGGAGATGTCCATGTTGATGATCTCCGCGACGTCTTTCAAAATCATCGGCCGAAGATGCCCCTCGCCGTAGCGAAAAAAGTCGGTTTGTAGCTGGACGAGCGCGTGCATCACCTTCATCATGGTGTGCCGCCGTTGATTGATCGAATTGATGAACCAGCGCGCGCTCTCGAACTTGTTCTTGAGGAACTTACGCGTCTCGTCGTCGATGCCGTTATTGCGAGCGGGGCGCTTCTTTTCGGCCGAGAGCTCCTGCAGCATATGCCGGTACGGGCGCGATATGTGCAGTTCGGGAGCGTTGCGGCCGTTGAGGGTGATGATGAAGTCGTCCTCGACGTACTCCACCGCGAAATCCGGCGTGATGTAGTTCTGCTGCGCGGTGAACTCGCCCTCGCCCGGCTTCGGGTTGAGGCGGTTCTGGATGAGCTCATATGCCTCCTTCAGCTCCTCCTCGTCGATGTCCAGCTTGCGCAGGATGGCACTGTAGTGCTTCATCGTGAACTCCTTGTAGGCACGCTCCATCATGCGAAGTGCTACTTCGCGGCCGGGCGTATCCTCGGGGAGGGCGGTGAGCTGCACCGTGAGACACTCTTTGAGATCGCGGGATGCGATGCCGATCGGATCGAGTTGCTGCACCTGCTGGAGCACTTGCTCGACGGCGTCTTCCTCGATTTCGACTCCGTAATTGAAGATGATGTCGTCGACGATCGACTCAAGTGGCCTCCTCAGATAACCGTCTTCATCGATCGAGCCGATGATCTGGTCGGCAACGACGAGCTCGCCTTCGTCAAGATCGAGGTAGGACAACTGATCGCGCAGATGCTCGGTCATGGTCGTCCGAGCCGGCATGGGCATCTCGCGATCGTCTTCGTCCTGACTGTGATCTACACGCGCCTTGTATCCGTATAGATCGTCGGCATTATTGAGCAGCTCCTCCCAATCGTAATCCTCATCCGCATTATCCGCCTCCTCACGGTCGTCGTCGAGGTCGTCAGCCTGCTCCCGCTCCATCAGTTCGTCTTCGTCAGCTCCTTCCTCGAGTAGCGGATTGATCTCCATCTCCGCCTTGATGCGCTGCTCGAGGGCAAGCGTCGGCAACTGCAGCAGCTTGATATACTGGATCTGCTGCGGCGACAGCTTTTGCTGAAGCGACTGTTTCTGATGGAGATTCAGCATCGCGATACTCCCTGACCCAGAATCTCGCGGCGCTCGGCAATTGTCTGCTCAAAGCGTGCGTACCACTCTTCGCCGTACTTCCGCGTAAGCGGCTCCTTCAGAAACCCTGCGAGGGGGATGCCGAGCCGTGCTCCGCACTTACGCCCGGGCTCGCAGATATCGATGCGCTCGTAGTTGAGCGTCTCGATATCGCCGTAATTTTCGACGCGGATCGGGTACAGGTGGCATGATATCGGTTTCGGAAAATCGATCTTGCCGCGCCGCTGAACCTCCTGGATGGCGCACTTGGCCACTGGGCCATCGTACGTCACGAAGACGCACTCGGCACCGTCGACGCACGTCGTCGCATACTGATCGGGGGCTGTTTCCTCCCACACACCGTCTCGCTCGATGACCTCGAGCGCCTCCGGCCGGAGCAGATGCCGAACGGCGGGAAGAATCTCTTCGAGGATGGGTAGCTCATCGGCCTCGAGCGGCGCACCCATGTCTCCCTGGACGCAGCACGCGCCGAGGCAGGCGCCGAGGTTACAGGAGAACTCGGCGTCGAGGAGATCGTCGGAAACGAGAATATGGTCTACAGCAAACATAGTGCCTTAAACGTATCACGGGAGATAGGGTTTGTCAACAACGGGACGAGATCCGTGGCAGCTACGAGGGAGATATTACAGCCAACCCGCTTTTCTGAAGGCCTGCGTATGCCGGTGCCGTTGTGTACCTTGCGGCCATAAGTAACCACGCCCGACGATGGACCCGCAGCGAACCTCCCCCTTGCAGTCACACGCTCGCTCCTCCGAGGAGGATCTCGAGCGGATGCTACGCCCGAAGTCGCTGGATGACTTTATCGGCCAGCAGAAGATCAAAGATAATCTGCGGATTTTTATTACCGCGGCGCGGCAGCGTGGTGAGACGCTTGACCACGTTCTGCTATCGGGTCCGCCGGGGCTTGGCAAGACGACGCTCGCCTATATCATTGCCGAAGAGATGGGCGCCGGCATCAAGACCACGAGCGGGCCTGTTATCGACAAGCCGGCCAGCATCGCCGGCATTTTGACCAACCTTGATGAGGGTGATGTGCTTTTCATCGACGAGATCCACCGCCTCACTCCGGTCGTGGAAGAGTACCTCTACTCGGCGATGGAGGACTATCACATCGATATCGTCATCGACTCGGGGCCGAACTCACGGAGCGTTCAGATCACGTTGCCGCCGTTTACGCTCGTAGGTGCCACCACCCGCAAAGGACTCCTCACGGCACCGCTCCGGGCTCGCTTCGGGATCGATTTTAGGTATGATTATTACCGAGCCGACCTATTGAAGGACATCGTACTTCGCTCGGGTGGCATT
>CAZRTY010000204.1:0-4109 GCA_964603055.1 uncultured Rhodothermales bacterium
GTCTCGTCACGCCCTGCCGGTGTCTCGTCACCCTCTGCCGATGGTTCGGCAACGTTGATTTGTTACGAAATGGCGTTCACGAAGCGCATCGAGGCCTTTCTTTATAAGGACATGGCGGTTATGCGGTGGTTCGAGGAGGTCGGTAACGACTTCAAGGACTTGCGTCGACGATTCAAGGCGTGCACGCGCCGGCTCGAGGGGGAAGCAGGCCATGCCGAGGTATTACCACGTGGCACAAAACCGATTGAGGCTCGAATGTCGGATGCCTATAAAAAGACCTGCAAGGTTTCGGAAAACCAAGCAGGTCGATGACGGCGCGGGCAGGAACGGTGGGTGGTGTGTCGAGCCGGGGGTGGGCTACCCGGCAGTGCTATCGTTCACGCGCGGCCCCGCATCCCATACCACATGACGCCGCTACGCAGGGCGAGGAGGCCGGCGAGTGGCAATGCCTCGGTGGGAAGGTGCTGAGGCCACATCGGCCAGAGCGCGGCAAAGATCCCGGTGACGAGCGCTGTGGCAAGCAGATAGCCCTGGAGATGGCGCTCTCGGCGTGTTCTCGCGCCCGGCCTGTCATTCCCAGTAAAAGGTCTGTCCTTCCCAATAATAAATGCGGCCACAAGGTGTGTTGGCCAGAGCCAGAACAGGTTGAGGTTGGGGGAGGTCACGCCGTGGAGTGAGATCGTCCACATAAACAGAACGATGACGCCGGCGAGTCCGGCGATAGCAAACAGCAGGCGGTCGAAGATGACAGGCGTCTTGCCGTCGCCGAAGAGTTCGCGGCGACTGTAGAGCACGCCGATGAGTAGCACGAATGCGGAGAACACGGCGGCCCAGGGAAAACCAGCATGCCGGCCGTCGTCATATCCCTCAACCCATGCGACCGTGTCGGTATAGGCAACGAGCGGCCGGTAGCCGTCATCGCGCTGGACGGTGGCGCCTTCGAATGCCGCGAACAGATCCATCGGAAGGAACGTCTGCTCGTAGTGCAGCGCCGGGCGGTCGGCCGGCATGCCGAGCAACAGGTCGATCCCTGTGCGCAGGAATGTCTGGTCGCTCAGGTATGGGTGGATCAACTCGCGGAAAGATCGCGGCTCCCGTTCCCCAAAATCATACCGGAGCCGGTCTTGCAGCACGAGCTCAATCACATCGCGCGGCCGCGTCGAGCAGTTGTCGAAAAAGAAATCGTACTGGTACGAGCGATTCTCGGGCCTCAGGTTTTCCTGCAGTAACTGATAAAGCCTGCGGACCTCATCGGGCCTTAGATCGAGCCCCTGCGCGATGACCGGCCTCCCTTCGACATCCCTGTAGTGTTCAATGCCGCGATAGTAGTCGAAAATCGAGAGGTAATACTCGAGATCGCCATAAACGAAGCGGGGCACGAACCACGGGTCGCTGAAGTCGAACGTGCCGTAGTTGTAGACGATGTCGGTCCGGGTTGCGGGGTCGTGGATGCGCAGTGCGGTGTGGCCCCAGCGTGCGTGGATGGCATCGCCCGGCATGATCGTGAGGAGCGTAGCGCGGCCTTCGTCGGACAGCGAGTGCGGCGACGACTGCGGGTTGATGGGCGCGACGAACAGGAGGAGGGATAAAAGGATGCCCACTTATGGATGCGGTTCTGGAAGTGGAGATGGCCGGTCGGCGTACTCAAACGCGTCGCTCCGGTTCGACGGATCTGGTTCGTCGTCTTCAGCATGCGTTCATACGCCGCTGCGTAGATTGTGCGATTCCGGAGCCGTGGAGCACACGTAGAATTTAGGCGTCGAGTTCAGGTGAACAGAAAAGAGCGTGCACGTTTTACGATCGAAGCGTTGCGAGAGGCGATTCCGCGTCCCGAAACGGAGCTTGAGTTCGGCAATGAGTACGAGCTTCTGCTGGCGGTGGTGCTCTCGGCGCAGTGTACGGATGAGCGCGTCAATAAGGTGACGCCCGAGCTGTTCGAGGCCTTTCCCGACGTCGAGTCTCTGGCGCGCGTCGAGCCGGAGGATGTCTTCCCCCATATCCGGTCGATCTCGTATCCGAACAACAAGTCGAAGCATCTGGTCGGCCTGGCGCGGATGATCCTTGACGACTTCGACGGGCAGGTGCCGAACTCGATCGAGGGCCTGATGAAACTGCCGGGCGTCGGCCGAAAGACGGCGCAGGTGGTGGCATCCGTTGCGTTCGATATCGACGCGCTGCCGGTAGATACGCATGTGTTCCGCGTGGCCAACCGCATCGGCATCACACAGCGCGCGGACACGCCGCTGAAGGTCGAGCGTCAGATCAAGGCGGTGGTGCCGAAAGAGGACTGGGGCGAGGCACATCACCTTTTGATTTTGCACGGCCGTTATACGTGTATCGCACGGCGGCCGAAGTGCGAGATCTGCCCCGTGCGCCCGGCGTGTGTTTATTATGAGCGCCTGCAAAAACTTCCGGGTCCGCTCGAAGGGCTGGATAGGAAGAAGGGCCGGTATTTCTGCAAGACGTGCGGGCGGTATTTCGACGAGCCCGCCAACCGTGTCGACCGCTATGGTATGGAGCAGCTCTCCTGCCCGGTTGATGGATCAATGAACGTATTCGAGACGCGCAGCGGGAACTCCACTCGTCGTGTTCCTGATTTTCGCGTCAATGCCTGAGACCCGTTATGGATAACCGCAAGCGACACATCCTCATTATTCTGGACGGATACGGCATCGCCGAAGACCCGTCCGTTAGCGCGATTGCCCGGGCGCGCAAGCCGTATCTCGACCACCTGTTTGCCACGTACCCGCACGGAAATCTCGAGGCCTCGGGGTTTGCGGTAGGCCTCCCGCGCGGACAGATGGGGAACTCCGAAGTTGGTCATACCAACCTTGGCGCCGGCCGCGTGGTGTATCAGGAAATCACACGCATCGATAAGTCGATCGAAGACGGTGATTTCTACGAGAACGATGTCTTTCGTACGGCGGCGAGGCATGCCCGTGAGCACGGCAAGAAGCTCCACCTGCTCGGACTGTTCTCCGACGGCGGCGTCCATTCCTCTAACGAGCACCTCTACGCACTCCTTGAGCTCGCTCGCCGCGAAGGTCTCGCTTCGCATCAGGTGTGCGTGCACGCGTTCACCGACGGCCGCGATACCGACCCGAATGGCGGTGCCGTGTACGTGCGTCAGTTCAACGAGCGCGCGGCGGAAATTGGAGTAGGGCGGATTACCTCGATCATCGGGCGCTACTACGCGATGGACCGCGACCGGCGGTGGGAGCGCACGAAGCTGGCGTACGACCTGCTCGTGAGCGGCCATGGCGACGTAACCAGCTCAGCGCTCGACGTTCTTCGGCAGAGCTATGCGGAGGGCGTGACCGATGAGTTTGTGATGCCGAAAATCATCGATTATGCGGATGGCCATAGCTCGCGGATCGAAGATGGGGATGCCGTCATCTTCTTTAACTTCCGGGCGGACCGTGCACGTCAGCTCACCCAGGCGCTCATTGACCCTGAGTTCGACGGATTCCAGCGACCGCTGCTCGACCTGCACCTGGCGACCATTTCTCCGTACGACGCATCGTTCAATGTGCCCGTAGCCTTCGACAAGGTCGATCTGACGATGACGCTCGGCGAGGTGATTGAAGGACTCGGCGGGCGCCAGCTTCGCGTGGCCGAGACTGAGAAATATGCCCACGTGACGTACTTCTTCAGCGGTGGTCGCGAGAAGCCGTTCGGAGGGGAGGACCGCCTCCTGGTGCAGTCGCCCAAGGTGCCTACCTACGACCTGCAGCCCGAAATGAGCGCTGCGGAAGTGGCGTCTCGTACGGCCGCGGCGCTGGCCGAGGAGTCGTACAACCTCGTCGTGCTGAACTTTGCCAACCCGGACATGGTCGGTCACACGGGCGTGATGGAGGCTGCCGTGAAAGCAGTTGAAGCTGTCGACGCCGCGACCAAGGTCGTCGTGGAGGCGGCGCTTGCGAATGGTTACTCGGTTTCGATCATCGCCGACCACGGCAACGCCGACAGGATGATGAACCCCGACGGATCGCCTCACACGGCGCACACGACCGTCCGCGTGCCGCACCTCATCATCAAAGACGGATTCAACGGCCCGATCCGCGATGGCAAACTGGGCGACGTTGCTCCGACGATCCTACGGCTGCTCG
>CAZRTY010000205.1:0-4102 GCA_964603055.1 uncultured Rhodothermales bacterium
GCCGATTGATGCGTACTTGAAGAAGACCAAATAGAACTGACCCCCATCGCATCAGTCAATAGAACGGAACTAAACCACTGGTCTGCTCGAACCTGAATCCAACGTTAACTAATTGTTGAATTATCTACGTCCCAGGCCAATGAACAAATCGGGCCGATCAAGGCGTGCAAGGAGGTGCGACTGAGGCGTACTATCGATACGTCGCAGGAAGCGCCGAGGACGCCGGACGAAGATCTTGTCGATTTTTCAACGGCCTGTCAAAGTTATGATAAGACTTATGCACATCAGTCAAATCTAACGAGATACAGGACATCAATTATTTTCGAAAGTTATCATGTCTGACTGGGTATACATGGCCGATCGATGTATCCAGCGAAGTCGGGGATATGGCCTCCACGAGAGCACGGGGCCGAATACACTACCTATCACATTGTCGGCGGCGAGATAACCCCAATATCGACTGTCAACAGATTCGCTTATATTGTCGCCTACCACGAATAGATAACTATTTTCGACAAGATGCGGACCCTGTCCCTCAGTGGCCAGAAAAGTGCCTACCTCGTCAGGACCTGAGCCATCAGCATGTCCGTTGCGGGTGAAAATGCTTCTATACTGAGGCCAGTTTGATTCTGTAACACGAATAGTATCTCCTGTCATCGGAACACGGAGCGGACCATAATTGGAGGGCGCCCAGCCCTGAGAAGGGAATGTCACCCTTGTTTCAATACTCTGTTCCAAGTTAGCCTGCAAATCGTTTTGATAAATTTTGTTGCTGTTATTGTATACAGTAACCCCCTTTATTCTAATCGTGTCACCCCCCGTAGCCACGACCCTCTTGATTATTAATCCCCTGCCAAAAGGGTGTTCAAATGCGATAATATCCCCTGTTTTGATGCACGGACGATCCATTGTACCTACACGACAAGACATTCTCGTTCTCAACAGTACCACGTCTCCTGACTTAAGTGTCGGGGCCATAGAATCTGAACGGATGAAAACAGGCCGCCAAAACAATGTTCTGATGGTGACCATAACAATCAATAACGCTAACAAACATAGCCAGAAAGTTCTCGACATATAGATTTATAAACTATTATGAGGTTCAGCCCCCATGTCAAAAACCACAACCGCAGGGCCGGGAATGTTCTTAACCGCATACAAGTATTCGTCATCTTGAGACACGGCGATGTCCGTGACATCTATATTTAGCGCCAGCATCCTTACGAGACGACCATGCCAATCATAGACATGAATGGTTCTGCACTGGATACTGTTAGTTTCGTCAACCTTTCGTCCTGAAAATAGAGCATACACATATTTATTTGATGCGGCCACGTCGAGATACCCATGACGCGCATCCGCCCCAAGCAGCATCGATGGAATGCCATTATTGTTTTTTACCTTATAAACCCGGTGAATGTCCGCTGGACCTTTTGCGAGAATAGCTTCCGTGTTGTCCAGTTGAAAGAACTCGAGCTCATCGGCATACCGATTAGCAATAACAAACTGTGTCGAGCCCGGTCTTGTGGCTATTACGCCATGATGAGCGTGCTGACGAACTTGCACGGGAGTCCCTCGTGGACCTGAAGGAGGAGAACCAATAAATCTCATAGGGTTTCCCGATTGATCCGCAACTTGTATACGCCCTTGACTGAACAGGCCTGTCGCAATGAAGTGATCGCCCACAATACCGACTCCGATGGGGTAGCCTTCGAAGAGAAGCCGCTGGTATTGGACCGAAGCATCCATATTCTCTACAGAATAACTCGTAAAACGGCGTAACACGAAGTCATAAACCGCAAACGAATTGTCGTCGAGGGGAAGTATTCGCCATACCGACATATATTCGCCCGGCCCTTCTCCCGGGCGGCCAACCTGGCCTGCGACAAGGCCGTCTGACCGCCTAATAACATGTATTGCTGGTGACAGGTATGAATCTCCCACAATCACATACTCTCCGACAACTGCGAGCATACCGATGTCACCTAATACCTCTTCGTCATTGAGTATTTCCCCGACGAGGTCGTACTTCTGGATGTCATCAGAAGAGGCGATGTGGATCTGGGAGAATTGTGCCTGCCGGCTGCTTATTGTGCCTGTAGTACTGTCGGCATCAACTTTACATGCCGCAGGAATTATTGCAACCAGCATCACGAAGATTGTCGCGAATGCGTAGCCGCGGCCACACTTGCAACCTGTGCTTAATCTGGATGAGTATGGCATCTGAATTTCATTGCGTTGATCTGTCGCCGTGACCTGCTGACTGGTGATCGCTCCCGCTAAACGTTGTACATGATAAGCCCTTTTCCGGAGCAACGACATTCGGCTCCGACACCGACGTAATCCATGGCCTCGCCTATACTTCGTCTCAGAAACAAACACCACAGGTCGGCGGATCAAATTCCGGCGCAGATCGACGAATTACACTTGTTTACAACTCGGTCTTTTTCTCAGCGGGAGGACACGGCCCAGTTCCATTATCGTAAGTGTGTGGAATAGGGTAGTTTTCCGTTGCACATATGGCTCCCCTTTGGACACAACAGGTCGTGCAATCTGCCACATCAATTGTAGGGAGGAGCACCGCCATTCCTTGATTAGGCTTGATCGGCACAAACGCAACTGCGAACGCGGCCACAGTTAGAAGCACGCCACCTCCAAGTCGTTTCATCGATTTCATTTCATCCTCGCAGGTTTGTTGAGTAACGGACTCTATATGGATTACGTCGGATTCGAGTAATATGCATATTTATAACGACAAGCCTTTGCATTGGACGATTATGCCTTACCGGACTGCAAGAATTACTTCTTCCAATACTCTTGAATGTGAATCGTAATTCAGATGTTTGCAATTTGCAAAATTTAAGTTTAAGTCGTTACACGAATATTGCAATGAAGGGGCCTGTAACCCCGGACAGCACAGGCCCAACATTGCCCGATTTCTTTTGATCGATGAACCGTCCCGGGTTTGCCGGAGACTCCACCCTTTGGGAACTTTGAGTCATGAGCAGACCGAAGCCGTATTCCCCCGAGGTCCGCTAGCGGGCCGTCCGTCTGGTGTTTGATCACCAGTACACTTATTCGTCTCAGTGGGCCGCAATGGCGTCGATTGCCG
Organism: uncultured Rhodothermales bacterium; assembly: GCA_964603055.1. GTDB lineage: Bacteria > Bacteroidota > Rhodothermia > Rhodothermales > CAZKDQ01 > CAZRTY01. The sequence continues at coordinate 3,113 of CAZRTY010000205.1, forward strand.
AGAAGATCGGCTGTACGACCCAGACGCTGTATAACTGGGTCCGTAGGCCGAGCGAGATCAAGGCCTGAGAGCCAATCCCTCCGGCGAAGAGTAGGCACGCATCAAAGAACTCGAGCGCGAGAACCGTGAGCTCCGGCGAGCCAACGAGATTCTTCGGAAGGCCCCGGCATATTTCGCACAGGCGGAGCTCGACCGCCCGCGGAGGTGATGGTGGCCTTCATCGACGATCACCGGAAGGACTACGGAGTCGAGCCGATCTGCAAGGTCTTGCCAATCGCTCCGTCGACCTATTCCCGTCAGCAGAATCCTGCCTTGCAGGCGGCCCGTACGCGTCGTGACGAGTACCTGTGCGCCGAGATCCAGCGTGTGTGGGAGGCGAACTATCGCGTCTACGGCGTACGCAAGGTCTGGCGCAGGCTTGGGCGGGAAGGAATCGCCGTGGCGTTGCACGGTCGAGCGCTTGATGCGTGAGTAGGGCCTCAGCGGCGCCGTACGAGGCCGTCGTACGAAGACCACGATTCCGGCGGTAGCCGCAGATCGGCCCCAGGGACGATGGCCCATCGCCGATTTTGTCGAGTGCGACTTCAGAGCAGCGCGTCCCAACCAGCTCTGGGTCTCTGACCTCACCTACGTGGCCATCTGGCGTGACTTCGTCTACGTGGCTTTCGTGATCGATGTCTACTCCCGCTGCATTGTCGGCTGGCGTGTCTCGAACTCGCTGAAGAGCGATCTCGCGCTCGAGTGGGTGTGGTGGTTCAATCACCGCCGTCTTCTCGAGCCAATCAGCTACATTCCACCAGCGGAGTACGAGGAAGCCTTCTATCACCAACAAAAGACCGACCGCCTTGACGCGGTACTTAACTAAACCAGTCTCCGATTTTCCCGGGGCGGTTCAACGTTGTCCTCAATCATTTGGACCGATCATACGGTTCCTTATCCTCAACCTTCATCCAAACAACAGTTCCATAAACCGCATCACCCCACATGCCC
>CAZRTY010000206.1:0-4093 GCA_964603055.1 uncultured Rhodothermales bacterium
GTTCTCGATCATCTCGTACATGACCGGCGACTGTACTTGCAAATCCTGCAACTGCAGCGTCAGCCGCTGTAGCTCTTCCGCGCGCGATCGAAGGACGTTGGCCTGCCGCCGCACAAGCGTTGACGATGGGTGGGGCTCCGGATCTCCGTCTGCGAGAAACACCTCACTCGCATTCCTGACGGAATTATCCTCCACTTCGTGAAGGCCGTCCTCATTCACATGAAGCAGCCGTCCATCAATCATGATGAAGACGGGCACATGGTCGCTCAGCTGAATGCTTAACTGCACATCCGCGAGATCAAGACTGCCGGGCACTGCTTCGGGCGGGAGCATCTCTCCATCGACCAAAACATGACCGGCGCGGATTTCCACGAGCTTACTCTGCGCGGCGGCGGTGAATGCCGGCACGAGCAGGAATACCGCGAACGCGGCGATATGTCGACGGAGAATTTGCATGCACATGACTAATGGTCGACCCGCAAGATCACTCCGCGAGCCCAGAATGTACCTACCACCACTGCGATGGCCCGCCTGCGGGTATGACGCGTGGGGTTGACGACCTCGTGCGAGTTTCAGGCATCAGGTCGAGCGGCACAGCGGGTTCCTCCCATTCGAATTCATCTCCTCGCGACTGAATCACGTTGATCATGTGATGGACGCGGCGAAGATCCTGACCGTCGTCCCACGCGAGGCCGGCTTCGGAAATTTCAGCCCTGACAACTTGAGGGTTCTGAGTGGTGGCGGTCATCGAGGCCAGCTCAATCTGCGGCGGCGCTGGACGGATGCGTGTCGGCACGACCTCCGGCATCCGGTTCGAAGGCGTTGGCTCCTCGATAGGCACCGCGGCAGGCAGGTACTCCTCGACGGGTTTCTCAACTTCGGTTACAGGCAGTGGCGCTTTCGTGACTTCGGCTACGGAGAGTGTTTCGGCGACCGGCTCGGGTTCAGGGCCGATAATCAAGAACATTAACGCCAGAATGAGCATCGCAGCCGATGAGCCGGCCAGCGCAAAGACCGTGCGCTCGCGGCGACGTGCCGGACGGGCGGGCGCTTGAGAAAGCTGAGGGGCGCGATCTTCCTTCGCCGCGAAATACAGGACGTTGCGGATGACGTCCTCCGGCGCAGACACGCGAGGACGTTCATCCAGACGCTCCTTAACGTAACGGAGATCTTCAACCTCATCCGACGCCGGTCCTTCAGCGGGTGGACTCTCCCCATACAGCCGCAGGATATCGTGTAGTTTTCTATCCATGTCTCAGGTCCGTCAGGAATTAAGCAAGTCGGCAAATTCGCGCTCGTCCGGTGCATCCATCATCTTCCTCAGATTGAGCAGCGCATATCTCATGCGGCCAAGTGCGGTGTTGATGGAGACTCCCGTCATATCGGCGATCTCGCGAAAGGTGAGGTCCGTTTCGTGGCGCAATAGCACGACTTCCTTCTGTTCATCGGGTAGGCGGTCAATGCAGGCTTCGAGCCATTCTCGCTGATCAGAAAAATGAACGAGCGCATCGGCAAGCAGCTTTTCGTCCGGCAGAGCCTCCCAGTAAGAGCGGCCGTCAGAGTCATCAGCATCAACATCCAACCATTTCTTACGTCTTCTTAAATGATCCAGCGCCGCATTCCGCGCGATTCGCATCACCCAACCGAGCCAGCGCCCCTGCCTGTCGTAAGATGCTCGCTGATTGCGCATCGCCGCGATCACGCGCAAAAACGTGTCCTGAAACAAATCGCTGGCCGTCGCTCGATCGCGCACCATGCCCACCAGGTAGCCGTAAATACGGTCCTGATGCCGGCGCACGAGCAGCTCAAAAGCCTGCTGATCGTCTCGCTCGATGAAAGCGGCTACAAGTTCTTCGTCAGTAGGATGCATCCGTAAGCGTGACGCGTCGACCGTGGTAGGCGGTGCGATGCTGATTAAACGCGGACAAGTCTGTCGTTATTGTGTGGTGGGATGTGCCGCTGCGCGCGCTCCCTGCCGAGCTTGATCATACCCTTACTATCACTCCGTGTTCGTCGGAAAGGCACGATCTTATGAGGATATCAGGTGCCGCTCAGTCATACAAGAAGATCCAGAGCGGCATTGAGGCGGTCCGCTCCGTCAACCTGCAGTCCCTCGAGGGGCTTGAGTCCAGATAGATTGCCGCGCGGAATCACGGCATGATCGAATCCGAGCCGGGCAACTTCTCGAAGCCGGGTTTCAATTCGGCTGACCGCGCGGATCTCGCCGCCGAGGCCGACTTCCCCGATGACAACGCTCGACGTACCCGTCGGAACGTCTCGGAACGACGACGCCACCGCCGTCACTACGCCAAGATCAACGGCGGGCTCGGCGAGGCGGACGCCCCCTGCCACGTTCACGAATACATCATGCATCGACATCCGATAACCTTCGCGCTTTTCGAGCACCGCCAGTAGCATCTGAAGACGCCGAGCATCGAACCCGGTGGCGGCGCGCTGCGGCGTGCCGTAAGACGTAGGTGTGACGAGCGCCTGGATCTCCACAAGCAGCGGCCGCGTGCCTTCCATCGAACACACGACCGTTGACCCGCTGATGCCGAATGTCCGCTCAGCCAGGAAGATCTCGCTCGGGTTACCCACTTCGCGCAACCCGTCTTCCCGCATCTCGAACACGCCGATCTCATTCGTGGCGCCGAATCGGTTCTTGACGCTTCGCAATATGCGGAAAGCATGATGCCGATCACCTTCGAACTGGAGCACGGTATCCACCATATGCTCGAGCACGCGTGGCCCTGCGATGGAGCCGTCTTTCGTGACGTGGCCGATGAGAAATGTCGCACAGTCGATAAGCTTCGTGAGCTGCTGGATGGCCGCCGTGCTTTCGCGCACCTGCGTTACCGAGCCCGGCGCACTCGGGATCTCTGGCCTGAAAAGCGTCTGCACCGAGTCAATAATTAGCACATCCGGCTCGACCTCGCGCGCCGCCCCCATCACCAGATCCACATTCGTCTCCGACAGCAGCAGCAGTGAGTCTGTCGTCACCCCGAGCCGCTGCGCTCTCAGCTTCACCTGGCGAACCGATTCCTCGCCCGTCACATATAGAATCTTCTGGTCGGGGAGGTAGCGCGGCAACTCGGTCATCAGCGTGCTTTTCCCGATCCCCGGATCGCCGGCGAGCAGGTTAAGCGAGCCCTGCATCACCCCACCGCCCATTACCCGGTCGAACTCCGCCACACCCGTCTTGAGTCGAACCTCATCCGCCAACGAGACATCCGCCAGCGAGACGGGCTTGGGATGATCGTTCCCGCCGGGCATCCTCGCGACGCGGGCGCGGACCTCCGTCGGCACGGCTTCCTCAACGAACGAGTTCCAGGCATCGCACGATGGACATTTGCCGAGCCATCGAGGCGACTCGTGACCGCATACCTGGCAGACGAATCGTGATCGGGTCTTAGCCATTTATAACAGAGTTTACCGAAGCAAGGGCAGTGTTAAAGCCGGAACCGCCGGGGCTGCCACACATTTCCGAGCACCGGCGTAGCTTAACATGCATGATAAATGCGTGATGCGGCGAGCATCTGCGTGGTAAGGTAATGCGTCCTGTATCTCCCGTTGATGATGCGTCCGACCGAAGCGCTTATCTGCCTGAATTTGAACATCCGCCCATCCTAAACGACTGATAGCAGCACGTTATAATGCCCACATACCAGGAAGCGCTCGTCCTCTTCCACGAATGGACCACGTCTGAAAGCCTTCGCCGGCATGCATACGCGGTAGAAGCGTCTATGGCTCACTATGCCCGGTTGTTTGGCGAAGACGAGGAGACCTGGCGCATTACCGGACTCCTGCACGACATGGACTATGAGAAGCACCCGTCAACCGAGGAGCATCCGTTCGTGGGGGTTAACGTGTTGAAGGAGAAAGGATATGGTGATGATGTCACCACCGCGATTCTCGGGCACGCGACGTATTCCGGCGTCCCGCGCGAGACATTGATGGCGAAGACGCTGTTCGCAGTCGACGAGCTGAGTGGGTTCGTCACCGCGGTGGCGTTTGTGCGGCCGACCAAACTTGAGGGAATGAAGGCTAAATCTGTCCAGAAGAAACTCAAGGATAAAGCTTTCGCCGCTGCGGT
>CAZRTY010000207.1:0-4089 GCA_964603055.1 uncultured Rhodothermales bacterium
GGCTTCAGCGATATGCATGGGATTGTGGAGGGGAGTATGGTGGAGTTTGGGGGAGTGAGTGAGTGAGTTTTGAGGGAGTGAGTATTGGGGGCTCCTACTCCTGGATCTTGCTATGGAGACGAACCGAGCCGCCGGCTTTTCTGCAAGCAAGGGCGCGGGTAGTTACGAGTTGTCTGGATTGGGGTCTTTGGAAAAAGACTCCACGTATGCAGGACTTTAAAAACCTCATCGTCTGGCGACGCGCACATGACCTGGCGCTTGAGATCTACCGCGAATCGCGGCAATTCCCTCTTTACGAACGTTTCGGCTTGACCGCGCAGATTCGCAGAGCCGGTACGTCGGTCCCCTCAAACATTGCGGAAGGATGTGGGCGTGCGTCCCGTGCAGATTTCGCACGATTCATTCAGATCAGCATCGGGTCTGCATCAGAACTCGAATACCAACTGCTCCTCGCCCGGGACCTTTCCTATATACCTCACGAACGGTGGTCGGCCTTATCCGAGGAGGCCGTCGAGGTTAGGCGGATGCTAATTTCCCTTTACAGCCGCCTTACGGGTTGCTGATAGGACTGCACTCAGCCGACAGCCTCGCTATCGCCGTACTCAGACCTCACTACTCGAAACTCACGACTCGTCCCCCAGAACCTCCCGCCCTTTCTGCCGTACCGGCAGACATGGATTACACACATACCACGCCGCCGCCGAGGCGAGGGCGGGCGACGGCGTTTAATACGCCCAATCGGTTCGAGCGGCTGCATGTGCTTGAGGATGCTGCCGCGCTCGAGGAGGACGACCTCCGGCAGATTCAGACCGAGTTTCTGCGCGACGACTCCAAGTCGGTGCTTTCGAAGAACGACAGCCCGGACGTCCCCTTCACGTACAGCATCAACGCGTATCGGGGATGTGAGCATGGGTGCATCTACTGCTATGCTCGCCCGTCGCACGAGTATCTCGGCTTTTCGGCGGGATTAGATTTTGAGACGCGCATCGTCGTCAAGGAGAATGCGCCGCAGCTCCTCGAGAAGGCCTTTATGAAACGGTCGTGGGAGCCGCAGGTGGTGGTCATCTCAGGCAACACCGATCCGTATCAGCCGGTCGAGCGTAAAATGGAGCTCACGCGCCGGTGTCTGGAGGTCTGCCTGAAGTTCGGCAACCCGGTCGGCATCATCACCAAGAACCACCTCGTCACGCGAGACATCGACATCCTCTCGAAGCTCGCCGAGAAGAACCTCGTCCATGTCACCATCTCCATCACGAGCCTCCGTAACGAGGTTATCAACGTGATGGAGCCGCGGACGTCCCGGCCCGCCCGCCGCCTCGACGCGATCGGCAAGCTGGCGGAAGCCGGCATCCCCGTTGGCGTCAACGCGGCCCCGCTCATCCCGGGTTTGACGGACGAAGAGCTTGTGCCCATTCTCGAATCCGCGGCCGAACATGGCGCCAGTAGTGCGAGCTACATCGTCGTCCGGCTGCCCGGACCCGTCAAGGAGCTTTTTGTCGACTGGATCCAGCGGGAGTTTCCGAACCGTGCCGACAAGGTGCTGCGGCGCATCCGCTCGATCCGTAACGGCGAACTTTCTGACCCCCGCTTCGGCAGCCGGATGCGTGGCAACGGCGAATGGGCCGATCTACTCGCCAACGTGTTCAAGATGACGTGCCGCCGGCTCGACCTCAACCGCCGCACACCGCTCTCGACAGATCATTTCCAGCGGCCGGGCGAGCAGCTGGGGTTGTTTTAGGTTATTATCTGACACCATTCGAGCGTGAAGATGACTTCTCCACCTGACAGATATAAACTGGATCGCTCGGCCTTCGTCGTCACGACGCGCAAAGAGGCCGAGGCGTCCGATCGTGAGTTTTGGAAGAGCAAGACGCCACTGGAACGCATGCAGGCCGTCGAAATGAACCGACAGATTGTCTATGGCTACGATCCCGCTACCGTCCGACTTCCGCGAGTTCTTACGGTTGTTGAACGAGTACGACGTTAAGTACTTACTGATTGGAGGCTATGCGGTGGGCTATCACGGGTATGTTCGCTCTACGGGTGACATCGACGTGTGGATTTCAACCGATGCCGAGAATGCACACCGAACCGCCGAGGCATTAACGGAATTCGGGTTTGGCGTAGCCGATCTATCGGCAGAACAACTGACCAAACCTGACCAGATCATCAGGATGGGAGTACAGCCAATGCAGATCGAGATTCAAACTTCGATCTCAGGCGTCACCTTCGAAGAATGCTACGCCTCTCGAGTAGAAGCCGAGTGGGACGACCTGAGGATTCCCATCATCAGTCTTGATCACCTCAGGGAAAATAAGCGGGCAAGTGGTCGACTGAAGGACCTTGCTGATCTCGCCCACCTTTGAACGGCTTGTCTTCGTTCACTAAACTCCGGGCGCTTTCCATTTATCTTATCGTCCGAGTGTCAGATGCACGTCACCCTCCGCCATCACCAGGGTTTTCGTTTCAGCGCCGAGACCGACAACGGTCGTCACATTGAGATCGACGGCTCGTCAGGCAGCGACGCCACATCCCACGGGAGCCCGATGCAACTCGTCGCTTCGGCCATCGGCGGTTGTAGTGCCATCGACGTCGTAGACATTCTGACGAAGGGGCGGCAGCAGATCGATTCGTTCGAGATCGATGTGGACGCCGAGCGCGCTGAATCAGTGCCGCGCGTCTTCACCTCCATCCACATTCACTTCAAGCTGACAGGCAACCTCGACGTCGATAAAGTTCGGCGGGCCGTCGAGCTGAGTCTCGATAAATATTGTTCGGTATCTAAGATGCTCGAGAAGAGCGTTGAGATCGAGGCCTCGTTCTCCGTCAACGGCGAGAAATATGCCGCCGGCACGGCGTCGTAGAAGCGCCGCAATTCGCGTTAGTTCGCCCGCGCTGCGAACCCACCCCGCCCTCCTCCACATCCCATACCTGATGCCGCGCCCTGATGCAGCACGATGAAACCCGTGCGATACGCACCCAGACCGAAGCTTCGCAGCACCGCGAACACGCCTCGGCCATCTACATGACCTCGAGCTTCACCTTCGAGACCGCCGAGCATGCGCGGGCGCTCTTCGCGAAGGAGATGGACGGCCAGGTATACTCACGCTACGGCAACCCGAGCGTCGATGAGTTCATCGCCAAGATGTGCGTGCTCGAGGATGCCGAAGACGGCGTAGCGGTTGGCTCGGGGATGAGCGCCGTCTTCACGCCGCTTGCAGCGCTGCTGAGCTCTGGTGATCACGTCTTTGCCGCGCGGTCCATCTTTGGCTCCACGCATCAGATCCTCACCCAGATCTTGCCGCGCTGGGGCATCGAGTCGTCGTATGGCGACATTGCGGATACCGATTCCTGGCCCGACCTCTTCCGCCCCAACACGAAAGTCTGCTTCGTCGAGACCCCGACCAATCCGGGGCTCGAACTGATCGATCTGAAGTGGCTCGCCGGTGTCTGCCGTGAGCGCGGCGTCATCCTCATCGTCGACAACGTCTTTGCCACGCCGATCCTCCAGAAGCCCATCCGCTTCGGCGCCGACCTCGTGATGCATTCCGCCACGAAGTATATCGACGGCCAGGGACGAGGTATTGGCGGCGTGATCCTCGGCCGCCAGGATCTCATCGACGAAATCCGCTTCTTCGCGCGCCACTCGGGTCCGGCGCTATCGCCATTCAACGCCTGGATGTTCAGCAAGAGTCTCGAAACGCTGGCCGTTCGCATAGACCGCCATTGCGACAACGCCGAGAAGCTGGCCGATTTTCTGAAAGATCACCCCGAAGTCGAGCGCACGATTTATCCGCACCTGCCGTCGCATCCGCAGTACGAATTGGCCAGACGCCAGATGACGCGTGGTGGAGGCATCGTCTCGTTCGTTTTGCGCGGCGGGCTTAATCAGGGCCGGCGGTTCCTCGACACCCTCGGCATGTGCTCGCTCACCGCCAACCTCGGCGATGCGCGCTCCATCGCCACGCACCCGGCGTCGACGACGCACGCCTCGCTGACGGACGAAGAGCGCGCCGCGGTCGGTATTGAGCCGGGGCTCGTCCGGATATCGGTCGGACTCGAACATCCCGACGATGTCATCGCCGACGT
>CAZRTY010000208.1:0-4072 GCA_964603055.1 uncultured Rhodothermales bacterium
GGGCAGCGGGTGCTTCTGGTCGATGATGTGATGACGACGGGCACCACGCTCGCCACCGCCGCGCAAACACTTAAGCAAGCCGGCGCAATTCAAGTCATCGGCGCGGCGACCGCACTCGCCCGCAATTGACACCCGGTTCATTTAGCGAGAACCTGCCCGTCGACTCGAAATTCTTCGTCGCACAGCCTCGCCTCGTCGTCTTCATTCGTGGCGAGTAAGACAATGCCACCGCCATCCATGTGGTTGCGCATGGCACTGCGGATGACCTCGCGCCCAGCCTCGTCGAGATTCGATGACGGTTCGTCGAGCAGGAGCACATCGGGCCGTGCCATCAGGGCAACCGCGAGCTTCACGCGCTGCTTCATGCCGGACGAGAATGTGGAGACGAAGTCATCGATGCGGCGCCCGAGCCCTACTTCCTCCACAAAATGCTCGATGCGGTTGTTGTCTCTTGCCTCTCCCCTCGCCTTGCGGATGAAGTCGAGGTTCTCCCTCACGGTGAGGCCGTCATAAACGTTGAAATATGGTGCCACAAGCGCGCATCGTAGCGGCAGATCCTCATCGTCCACGGTCGTGCCGCCAACGCTCAGCCTGGCGGATCCGCGCCACGGCGTAATCAGTCCGGCGGCGATCTGCAACAGCGTCGACTTCCCGGTGCCGTTCGCCCCCGTCACTGCGAGCGACGTGCCGCCTTTTACCATGAGGTTGACGCCTCGAAATAGAACACGCCGCCCAAAGCGATGCGAAACATCCGTCAGTTCAAGCTCCATATCGAGCGGGCGACCGTAAGTCAATTGATACTGCTCCAAGTATTATCACGCGTGTCAATCCGTATCACAACAACCAAGTCGCCCTGATTATACATAAGTGTTGCAAGCTCGGCGACTTGCTTTCTTGTCGCACCCAAGCAGGCAGCCTATCATTGCAAGCTGTTAAACATCGTACCGGAACGGAGTTTTTTGTGGGATGCCTCCACGCAAGTTGTAACTCCAGAGAAAGTAGCAAGTCGCAAAACTCACCCCACACCAAGGACATGAAACGTATTCTACAAACGATCTCGCTGGGCGCATTCTTAATCATTGCGGGTTGCAATGGCGCTCAAGATACGGGCACCGATGGTTTCGGCCTGGACGGAGACACGCTCGCCACCGATGATCGGGCCACGACGCAGCAGCTAGCCGTTGCTGAACTGGAGCCGACCCAGGGCAACGAGGTGCGCGGCACCGTCACCTTCACGCAAGAGGGCAACAACGTACGCGTGGTCGCGGCCGTAACGGGCTTGCAGCCGGACGCGAGCCATGGATTCCACGTCCACGAAGTGGGCGACTGCTCGGCGCCCGACGCCAGCTCCGCCGGCGATCATTACAATCCGCACGGCTCGCCCCACGGCGGCCCGGATGATTCTGTGGACGAGCGGCACATCGGTGATATGGGCAACCTCGAGGCCGATGACAACGGCACAGCCGAGTATGATCGGACGATCGACGGCCTGACGCTGAGCGGTTCCGATTCCATCGTTGGCAAGTCGGTTCTCGTGCACGCACAGGAGGATGATCTCGAGTCTCAGCCCACGGGCGATGCCGGAGCGCGCCTCGCATGCGGCGTCATCCAGATGGAAGGAGCCGGCACCGGCATGGGCACCACTACGCCTCAGCAAACGGCGCCCACTCCTCAGCCCTGATCCAATAATCCTTCGTCAGGACCGTTAGGAATGAGGTCCGGTAGCGTATGTTGCCGGGCCTCATGCTTTTTATCAGGCCGTCGAGAAATCGACCAGCTCTGCGTTCTACGTCGCCTTGACCTGTTCGATTTATTCTTCGGTCTGAACTTCAGTAATTTAGCAGTCAGTTATCCCCTGCTTCCGGCCCGAAACCGCCGTCCGCGCGGTAACGTTGAGCAGGAAGACTTGACGCCAGGCACCATTCTGAATTGAGCCGAACCACGACCTCCGAGGCATCCGTCACCGAATCTGATTGGTCGACTTCCGATGCCGAATCTTTCTACCACGTTCCCGGCTGGGGTAACGGATATTTCTTCGTCAACGACGGTGGCCACGTCGGCATCCGGCCGCATTCCGGCAAATCAGTGTCGGCGGATGTCTTCGCCATCGCGCAGCAGTTGCGGCAGCAGGGCGTACAGTTTCCGGCGCTCATCCGCTTTCAGGATTTGCTGAATGACCGCGTTGTCCAGCTCAACGAAGCATTCCGCCAGGCGATTTCTGCATCCGGATACAAGAATCGCTATCAGGGTGTCTTCCCGATCAAGGTCAACCAGCTTCGCGAGGTGGTCGAAGAGATTATGGATGCCGGCGAGCCGTTCCAGTATGGGCTCGAATGTGGATCCCGGTCTGAGCTGATCGCAGCGCTGCCCTTCCTCGAACAGTACGACACGCTGCTGCTCTGCAACGGCTGTAAGGATGTGCGGATGATGGAGATGATGGTGGCGGGCCAGATTCTCCAGCGGCGCGTGCTGCCGATCATCGAACGGATCGACGAATACCAGATGCTGCGCGACGCCGTGCATTCGCAGAACGCAGCGAACCACGGACCGTACGTCGGTTGCTTTGGCGTTCGCGTCCGGCTCTCAACGAGCGGTGCCGGCCTGTGGTCGGAATCCGGCGGGGCCGACTCCAAGTTCGGCATCAGCCTCGACGAAATGATCGGGCTCGTGCGCCGGCTCTCGCGCGAACGGCTCACCGACCGCTTCCAGCTGCTGCACTTCCACCTCGGCAGCCAGATCGCCGACATCAAGAACCTCCGCGACGCCGTATCTGAGGCTGTGCGCATTTACGCCTGGCTGCGCGATCAGCGAATCCCGATCCAGTACCTCGATATCGGCGGCGGACTCGGCGTCAACTATGAGGCGGGGAATCAGGATGCGGTTTCCTCGATCAATTATAATCTGCAGGAATACGCATCCACCGTTGTCAATACGGTCAAAGAGCTATGCGATGAGGCCGGTGTACCGCATCCGATCCTCGTGTCGGAGAGCGGCCGGGCCGTGACCGCGCATCATTCCGTGCTCGTCGTCGAGGCGATCGGCGCGCGCGGCAAGAAAGGCTACTCGGCCGACGACGATGGCGAAGGCGAGCATGCGCTGGTCCGCGAGCTTCTGGACGTGTACCGCGAAGCCGAAGCAACCGACGCGCAGGAGATCCTGGCGCGCGCCGAAGGGCTCCGGAACGATATCGTCGACAACTTCCGCGCCGGCGAGGTCTCGCTCGAAGACAAAGCGCTCGCCGAAGCGCTCTACTGGTCGATCTGCCGGAAGGTGCTCGATGCGGCTTCAGGCGTGGATGACGACGCGCACCGGGAGATCCGCGAGCAACTGGAGCCGCACCTGGTCGATTACTACCTGTGCGACTTCTCGATTTTCCGCTCGATGGTGGATTACTGGGCCATCGGCCAGCGCTTCCCCATCATGCCGCTGCACAGGCTCGACGAGCAACCCACGCGCCGCGCCATGCTCGACGACCTCACGTGCGACTCCGACGGCCGCGTTTCCGACTTCGTGTCTGACGAAGGGAGTAAGCATTATTTGATGCTGCATCCACTGCGGAAATCTGAGCCGTACCTGCTCGGCTTCTTCTTGATGGGCGCGTACCAGGACATCATGGGAGACATGCACAACCTCTTCGGCCGGGTGACCGAAGCGCACGTGTACGTCGACGAAGACGAACCCGGTAACTTCTATATCGAGAAAATTCTGCCCGGTGCGGACGTGCGCGAGCAACTCGAGCTCGTCCAGTATCACATGAATGAGCTTGAGCGCCGGATGAGCGTCCTCGTTCAGCGGCAGGTACGCAGCGGCCACCTGCGGCCGGCGCAGGGCGTCCGGCTGCTCGAGCAGTACCGGGCATCGTTCGGCGCCTATACATACCTCGAAAGCCCAAACCCGTACGGACGGTTCGACGGCGACTGAGTGGCGCACGGCGGATGCACACGTATCCGTCGATCTGCCAGAAGTTGTAAGAACGGCACATTAGCGCTGAATCTTTGAGGGGCGCACCGGCCATAACTACTACAGGCCGCCTCGTCTCGATGACCGACCTCAAAGATCGATGTTCGAATTC
>CAZRTY010000209.1:0-4070 GCA_964603055.1 uncultured Rhodothermales bacterium
GTGCGCTCAGCGGCAACGACTTGAGCGCCGCCGCGCGCCGCTACCTGCCGCTCGATCGCCGCGTTGTCCTCAGCATCGTGCCGCAAGGAGCCGCCGACCTCGCGGCCTCCGGAAGCGAGTTCATTTCGCCCAACTGATTTCGCCCAACTGATTCCCCCGGCCAGTCCATGTTTAAGGTATTATTGATCGTCGCGCTCATGGCGACCTCCCCACTTATCTCCTCGAAAGCCGCCGCGCAGACGCCGGATCGGTCGCAGCCGCCTGCGGTCGCACAATCAGCCGAGCTCGAGCTCCCTCCGATCGAGCGTCATCGCCTCTCGAACGGGATCGAGGTGGTCATGATGCGGAAGACCGACATCCCGCTCGTTCAGATGAACCTGATTGTAGAGGTCGGACAAGCCGATGAGACGGCGGATGCGCAAGGTATGGCCTCGCTCACGGCGTCGCTGATTGACGACGGCGCCGGCGAATACGGCGTGCTCGAGTTGGCCGATGCGTTCGATTTCCTTGGCGCGCGGTTCGGCACCAGCGCCTCCAATCATCACACGTCGCTCTCGCTTCGGGTACCGTCTGCGCGCTTCAACGATGCTGCCGCGCTCGTGGCCGACGTACTGCTGCGGCCGCACTTCAACGCGGAAGAGCTGGAGCGCCTGCGGCTCGATCGGCTGACGACGCTCATCCGAAATCACGACGATCCGCAAACGATTGCGCAGACGCTTTTCGACCGGACGCTTTACGGCGATGACCATCCATACGGGCGGCAGGCCATCGGCACGGAGGACTTCCTGCGGGGTGTCTCGGCCGGCGACGTTCGTGCGTTTTACGAGCGCCACTTTGGTCCAGGCGTGACGACGATCATCCTCGCCGGCGACATCTCTGATGAGCACCTGCGTGGGCTCGAGGAGTTGTTTGGGCGATGGCGGAATGACGTTGCCGCGCGGCCCGATCCTGTCGACGCCCCGGCGCACAGCGGCTCGAAGATCTACCTCGTCAATGTGCCCGGCGCGGCGCAATCCGTCATTCGGATGGGATACGTAGCGCTGCCGCGCGATACGGAGGAATACGATGCCATCAACGTGATGAACACCGTCCTCGGCGGGTCATTCACGTCGCGCATCAATCAGAATCTGCGCGAGGACAAGGGCTACACCTACGGCGCCCGCTCGTCGTTCGACTTCCGTCCGTGGCCGGGTCCGTTCTCAACCGGTGCGTCGGTATTCACGGATGTCACCGCGCCCGCGCTTCAGGAGTTCGTGAACGAACTGCGCGGCATTCACGAGCCGATCCCCGAGGAAGAGATCGAGCTCGCGAAGAACTTCCTCGCGATGAGCTATCCGCAGTCGTTCCAGTCGGTGAGCCGCATCGCCGGTCAGCTCACCAGCCTCGTGCTCGACGGCATGCCGGATGACTACCTGAACGAGTTCACCTCGCGCATCCTCTCGGTTGACGCCGAGCGCGTGCAGCAGGCGTCGCAGCACGTCGACCCTGACAACCTCACGATCGTCGTCGTGGGCGACCGCTCCGTCATCGAGTCGTCCATCCGTGAACTCAACCTCGCACCGGTCGAAGTGCTGAATGTGACGGACGTCCTCGGCGACGTGCCCGTGGCAACGAGCGCAGCGGGTCGGTAAGGATGTACGGTTCTGCGATAATCAGAACTGGTTGCCGACGGCTGGGTTTGAACCAGCAACCAACGTAACTTATCACAGCCAGTTATGAGTGTCGAAGAGCTCGAAACCGCTGTTTCCCGGCTTTCTCGCGATGAACTCGTTCGATTCAGCGAGTGGTTCAAGGAGTTTATTGCCGACGAGTGGGATCAACAGATTGAGGCCGATGCTGAGGCCGGTAGGCTCGATGCGCTGATCCGCGAAGCCGAGGGCGATATCGCGGCGGGCCGGGTCCATCCACTTCCGTGAGACACCGTGCGACAACAGCATTCTGGCGACGTTTTGAGGGGTTACCCAAGCCCGTACAAGACCTGGCTCGAAAGAATTTCCGACTCCTCAAAGCAAATTCGCGTCACCCTTCGCTTCACCTCAAGAAGCTTGCGGGTCACACACCGCCACTGTGGTCGGTCCGAATCGGCCGCGACTACCGCGCCTTGGGTATAGAGAAGGAAAGCACGGTATTTTGGTCCTGGATCGGTTCTCATGCGGAATATGACCGTATGATTTCTTGAGCCATTCCCCCGCTTACCTCACGATCGTCATCTTCCGCGTTGCCGACCTCCCGTCGCCGTAGTTAATCCGCACGAGGTAAAGTCCGGTGGGAAGATCAGCTACGTCGATGCGAAGCGTGTGATCGCGCGATTCCTCGCTTGAGGAGACGGTGCGGATGAGGCGCCCGGTGATGTCGTAGACGTGCGCGGTAACGTCGGACGGCACTTGTGATGCCACGCGAAGCGTCGCGCGTTCCGACGTCGGGTTCGGATAGAGCGTGATTGATTCGGCGCTGTGGACGGCACCATCTGCCGACAGCGCATCTCGGCTGTTCTCAACGACGATGTAGTACGTACCCCACTTCCGCGCATCGACTGCGATCATGCCGTCGTCGGGCACGATGCTCGAAAACGCCTCGACGGATTCATAGTCCTCGGGCCCACCGCCCGCCTGCGTCCCGGTTTGACCGTTGACGTAGATCTTGCGGCTGTTCGGGTCGTCGGTCTGGACTTCGTACAAGTAATAGCGCTCGCCGGCAACACCTCGGCCCACGTCGATCTGCGCGACGTGGTCGTTCTGCGTCGGATTTACCAGTACGATGCCGGCTTCACCCGAAGAGAACTTCGATGCAAATACGGAGATGTCGCGACGACTGGACGTGGCCTCGACCATCACATCGCCGAACGTACGGGTGAAGTAGTAATAGGTGTAGAATGGGCCGTGCGGCGTGTCTTCAGCAACGCCAGGCTCGCCCGCGCTGGCAAACATGCCATGATCACGTCCTCCGTCCCAGGCGTTTTTGAGATCCCACCCGTTGGCCAGCGCGAACTTGTTCTTGATCATCTTGCCGAAAGCGAGCGAGAACACGAGCGTGTTCAGATGGCCGACGGTGTAATAGCAGTTCACATTGGGATCGCACGGATCGTCGATCTCGTGCCAGTAATCATCCCACATATTGTACTCCGTCATTGCCAGCGGGATTGGCTCGTTGCCGGTGCGCCGCCGCCACTGGTTGCGGACGTACTCCGCGATCCGGTCGACTTCATTGACGGCACCGATAACGCGGCGGGGGTGATCCGCCTGGATCTCGTGCGGACCGAAATACACGTGCACGCTCAGGAAGTCGGCGCAGTCTCCTATCTCCGGAAACATCCGATCATTCCAATTATCGTAGTTGTCATTCCAGTTAGTGGGCTGTTCCACCGCAACGGCACCCACGTAGATCGTCGGATCCACAGCGCGCATGGCGTCGGCAAAAACACAGAAGTCGCGGCCATATTCCTCCCCGGTGATGACACCTTTGCCCGGCACATTGTAGCCGGTCTGCCACTCGCCGAAGTTCTCATTCCCGACTTCCCAGTAGCGGATATTCATGCCGTGCTCGATGTTTGCGTGATGCACCCATCCGGCGGCGTATTCGGCGGCACGCTGCACGGGATCCTCGCTCGTGCCGTAGCGGGCGTAGCTATAGTTGATTGAGATGATGCCTTCCGCGCCGACGCTGTCGAGCAGCGCGTAGTAATTCTCCGGCGTCATCATCCATCCGTCGTCTGATGGAAGGGCGCCCTGTGCCGGCACGGGGTCGCCTTCGTTCATGATGCCGATGTCGTCGGGCAGGTCGGCTCGGAACGGGGCATCCCAGAAATAATCGTTCGACCAGTTGCCACCGGGGAATCGCAGGATGCTCAGGTTGGCGTTGCGGTAATGGCGGACGCGCGTCG
Source organism: uncultured Rhodothermales bacterium (assembly GCA_964603055.1). GTDB lineage: Bacteria > Bacteroidota > Rhodothermia > Rhodothermales > CAZKDQ01 > CAZRTY01. The sequence continues at coordinate 3,881 of CAZRTY010000209.1, forward strand.
GCCGGTTGTCGCTCCGCTCCTGCCAACCAACGGCATTATTGCCGTAGATGAGTTTGGGGACGATCGCGAGTGTATCGTTGAAATCAATCGACAGCACCACGCTCGGCGTACCATCAGGAGGCGTGATCTCCGTGTAGCCCGGAAATCCACCGAATGACTTCGGCTCCCACTCGCTCATATAATATTCCTG
>CAZRTY010000210.1:0-4060 GCA_964603055.1 uncultured Rhodothermales bacterium
ATCGCCTCTTCCCGGCGCTTCGGCGAACTCAGCAAATCGATGATCTCATCTCGTGCGATGATCGTCCCCGCGTCATATGACTCCACCTGAGCGAGTTGCCGCCCGGCTTCCTTGTCGCGGAAAAACGTCTGGATGAGTTGCGCCGGCACGCCGCGCTCGAACGGCGGCATATAGGCGAGCGTCTCAAATAACGGCTCGAGGACGTCGGCCCATTCGTCGGGCTCGAAATCGGACGTCATCTGGCGATCGATTCGAGGCAGCAGTGCGTTAAGGCGGCTTCGATCAACCCGTACGATCTCCTTCTCTGCAAAGTAATGCTGGAGTACCTCGGCGAAATACGGGTATGCGGTAAATCGGTGCAGTCGCTCATGCAACTCATCCACGTCAATCTCGTCCTCGTCGGCGCGGAGTAAATGGCGGTTGAGCGTCCGGGTCGGCCGCACGAGATACGCGACCACGGTCTCCGCCGCCTCATTCAGCACCGACTCCACTTCCGACACCGGGATATGCACGCTGCGCGACATGGCGATGCCGAGTGCAGTCCGAGCGCGGCTCACATCCGCACTCTCAGCCACCCACGGATCGCGTACACGGTTAATGTCAGCCGCCACACGTTCGGCCTGCTGCTCCATCACCGCCAGCATATAATCTCGTATGGATTGAGGGATGTCGGCCGCTTCGACATCAGCGCGCCCGAGCGCCTTGTCTGTGGGAATGGCCGTAACCAGAGCTTCAGATAGAGCGGTACTTACGTCGTGAATCATCACTATCAGGAATCATGTGCGCCGGGCGGCCGCTATGTAGAGGCACCTTCGTATGTTCCGGCGTGAGCGGTCGAGGAAAACTACGGATGGATGGTTTATTTATTGCTGAGCATCAATTATTTCGCTGAGGGCGTGCATGCGTAGTGCCGTCCGCCGGCTGCCAGTTTCTACCGTCATCGGCGTTATCCTGCTGGGATGGTCGGTATGGTACGCGTCCGCATCCATCCAGCCGGAAGCCATCGTCTATTGGCTCCGCATGGCGACACTCGCGGGAGGTGCGATTCTGTCTATATCCCTCCCACATCTCCTTTTCCCGTACCCACGGTTCGACGCATTGTTGTTGGCGCCCCCGACCAGGGCGAGGCTCATGCGAACGCTGCTTCGACGGGCCCTCGGGGTGTTGCTGATCGTGCTGACTCCGCTCGTCGTGCTGGGCGTCCGAGCGCCCGCTTCGGCGGATTTTGGATATATGCTCGCTGCGGGTTTGTCGGTGCTGAGTGGGGTCTGGATTGTGGCCGTGGCCGGTGCCGTACGCCTCGGCGGGAGGTCGCAAGCATGGCAGGAAGGGCGCGCCGGAGGCTGGTACCGAAGCGCGAGCGAGCACGCGTCGATGCCTCCCCTCGTACCCGATGGAGCGATGCCGATGCTCTTCCTGACGACGGGCGTCTTCTTGCTTTCCATCGCCGGCGTCGTCGTGACGGAATATGTGGCGCAAACGTTAGCCGCTGCTGTATTGCTGGTGCCGGGTCTGATGGTCGCAGTGGCGGCTGCCGCGCTGTTACGGCTGTACCCGACACTCGATGCCGAACTCTTCCGTTCGCAGGCGTTCTTCAGCGAGTTGTTTCGCATGCACGGTGGACTCCGGCATGACGTTCGGCCCGCCATCTCATACGACGCCGTCTACTGGTCGCCTGAACGGTATCGGCCGGCCGTCTGGGCGCTTCTCGTTCAGTTCGACCGGCGACTGCCTCTTGGGCGGCTCATCGGCGCAGCGCACGTCTTCATCTGGCTGATTGCATTCTCTGCGGAGTCGGGTCAAACCCTCCTCGCCCCATTGCTCGTCGTGGCCATGCTCAAAAACGCCTCGCCCGGACTGCTGGGGGCGGGGGCGAGTCCGCCAATCCATGTGACGATGCATCGCGCGACCGGGTGGACGTTCGTTCGATTCTTTGCGTCGATTCGCTGGACGCTGCCGTGGGTGTTGAGTCTGAGCGGGCTCGCTCTTTTTACATCTGTTTTCACCTGGACGGATGTGTTGATCTGGGCCGTCATCGACGGTTTACTTGCATTCGCACTCGCCTTCGTCATCACTCAAATGGGCGAAGGTCGCCGACTCCGACTCCATGCCTGAATCCCTCGTCTGCACGAATCTTACCAAGCGATACGGCCGCGGGCGTCCCGTCATCAACGGCTTTACGCACACCTTCGAGCCGGGCACGGCGACGGCCCTTGCGGGTCCGAACGGCTCAGGCAAAACGACCCTCATCCGCCTGCTTACTACGTTGGCCTTTCCCTCCAACGGCCACGTTCGCTACGGCGACCTCCACATCCATCAGAAGCCGCTCGCCTATCTTCGCAGCGTGGGTTATGTGGATGATTCCGGCGAACTCCCCCCTCATCTTAATGCGGTGGAACTGCTGGAATGGGTTGCGCGCGAGCGGGGGACGTACGGCACGATCGGGCCGTACGGTATTGATGAAACTCTTGATGCCCTTCTTCTTGATGAGCGCCGGCATACCTTGCTCGGCTCGTACTCGAGTGGGATGACGAAGAAAGTTCAGATCGCGGCGGCGCTGATCGGCCAACCGCGTATTCTTATTCTGGATGAGCCATTCCGGGCGCTGGACGCCGAAACCCGCAGTGCGGCTGAGACCTCAGTCGGCAACTTCGTAGATCGTGGCGGGATCGTTATACTGGCCTCGCATCACCAGGATATTGTTGAGCGGTTGTGCAGATCGGTGGTCGATCTGTCACCGCGCTGAAGTCTATACCCCGCGTGTCATGCCGTCTCTTCAGATCAATTTCGGTCGCCACGTCGCATGGACGAGCAATTTCCCGCTTGGACTGCAGGTCGACCGCGCCGAGGGCCCGTTCATTTATTTGGATGACGGCCGCCGCCTCATCGATTTCATCAGCGGGATTGCCGTTTCATCGCTCGGCCATCGGCATCCCGATGTAGTTCAGGCGGTAAAGGACCAGGTGGACCGATACATGCATGTGATGGTCTACGGCGAAATGATTCAGGCGCCGCAGGTCGACCTGGCAGCGCTGATCGCCGAGATGTTGCCGCCACCGCTGAGCGTGGTGTACTTCACGATGTCGGGCACCGAGGCCAACGAAGGCGCCTTGAAACTCGCGAAGAAGCATACCGGGCGTTCGCGCATGGTGGCGTTCGACCGCTCATACCACGGCGATACGCACGGATCGCTTTCGGTTACCGGCCGCCAGGTTTATCGCGACCCCTACCTGCCGCTACTTCCCGAGGTTGATTTTATACCGTTTGACGACGTCGACGCGCTGGATGCCATCGACGAACAGACAGCCTGCGTCATCACCGAGCCCATTCAAGGAGAGGGCGGTGTCAAGGTACCGTCGGATGCATGGGCAAAACGTCTCCGCGAGCGTTGTAGCGAAACGGGCGCACTGCTGGTTTTCGATGAGATCCAGACCGGATTTGGCCGGACGGGCACGTTATTCAGGTTTCAGGGGATGGGCATCGAGCCGGATATTATTACGATGGCCAAGGCGATGGGCGGTGGGATGCCGCTGGGTGCGTTCGTCGCAAGCCCAGAAATCTTCGGCTCGTTCCGCGATCATCCGCCCCTGAGCCATGTCACGACGTTCGGCGGTCACCCGGTTTCGTGCGCGGCCGCCTTAGCCGCACTCCGCGTACTCGTCCGCGAGAATCTTCCCGAACGTGCAACGGAAATCGGCCGGATTATCCGCGATCGACTTCAGCATCCGCTCATCCGTGAAGTCCGGGGCGAAGGTGCGCTCCTTGGGCTCGAGCTCACCAACAGGGGCGTCACCGAGTTCACCGTCAATCGCTGTTTGGAAGAAGGCGTCTTGCTCGGCTGGACGCTCCATTCCAACACGCTCATCCGCATCGCACCACCGCTCAATATTGATTTTGAGGTGCTGTCCGAGACGCTTGCTATCATCCTGCGCATCCTCGACGAAGCTGCATCGGATCGTAAAGAGCGATTTGGGAAGAGGTAGTCTCCATTCCGGCGCTGCGGGCAGAAATTACGTTCCTGTTATAGCTTCCTCCCGGCCTGCCGATTATCAAGGATCGA
>CAZRTY010000211.1:0-4013 GCA_964603055.1 uncultured Rhodothermales bacterium
AGGAGCGTGCCTTCGCCAACGAAAAGATCGAGTTCGTCTGGAACTCGCAGGTCGTCGAAGTACTCGGCGGCGATGAGGTAGACGGCGTGGTGGTTCGGAACGTAAAGACGGGCGAGGACTCGGAGCTCCCGGTCAAGGCGCTCTTCGTTGCCATCGGTCACCAGCCCAACACGCACGTGTTCGAGGGATGGCTGGAGATGGATGCGCAGGGCTACATCAAAACGAAGGGCGACTCCACTTACACCAGCATCCCGGGCGTCTTTGCGAGCGGCGATGCTCAGGATCACGTCTACCGGCAGGCCATCACGGCGGCGGGGACGGGCTGTATGGCAGCAATCGATGCCGAGCGCTGGCTTGCGGAGCACGGCGTGATCGAAGGTAGCCGCACCGAGACCGAATATCACGCGGCACCGGCCGTTCAAAGTGCGGATGCCGAGCTGTTGGATGATGCGTGACGTATCACCTGTCATCTGTATTCTGCTCCTGACGCTCGCCCTGCTGACGTCCGCATGTGGCGAGGATGCGGGTCCGACGCTTACCGTTGACTCGGATGCCACGGTCGCTGATCGTACGGATGTGGACGCCGCGGGGGAAGCACGCGTGTCGCGTCAACGTTCGAGCGGCTCGGTGGCCGATCGTGTTCGTGATGCCCAGACCGAGGCGCGCGTGCTGCTTGCGCTGGCCGACGATGCCCGGCTGTCCGCCTATCCGTTTACTGCGGAAGTAGTCGCGGGCGAAGTCGTGCTCTCCGGGAATGTCGAGACACAATCCGAGCAGCAGCATGCCGTCCAGGTCGCAAATTCGGTCGACGGCGTAAGGCGTGTCGTCAACGGCATCACCTTCACCGAAGCCGTGGCGTCTGAGTCTGCTCCTGCCGAGGGGAGCACCAACGGCCGTGCTCCCGAAACGCCACAAGCCGCGGCGACTCCCGAAGCCGCATTCCACACTGTGCAATCTGGTGAATCACTGTGGGCGATCTCGCGCCGGCATGGCGTCTCAGTCGAGGACATCCGCCGTCTCAATAACCTGCAGGGAAACAACGTGAGACCTGGGCAGCGCCTTCGGGTCCGATAGCGTGCTCCCTATCCCCTGAAGAGGTTTTTCAGGACGAACCAGATATTCTCGCGCCGTTCTCGGAGCCGACGAGAGAAGTACGGCACCCATTCCGTCCCATACGGAACGTAAACGCGCATATTGTAGCCCTCATCGGCAAGCTGCTGCTGCGTGTCGGTCCGAATTCCGTAGAGCATCTGGAATTCGAAACGATCGCGTCCAATACCCTCCCGCTCGACAAATGACTTCGTTGCCTCGATCAGACGATCGTCGTGCGTGGCAATGCCGGGGTAGCGCGCGTTCGAGATGAGCATCTCCGCATACTCGATGAACCGTTCGCGGATCGTCGGCATGTCCTGATAAGCGATGGATGCCGGCTCTTTGTAAGCGCCTTTGCAAATCCGCACGCGCGCGTTCAGATCGCACATCCGCTCGACGTCCTGCTTCGTGCGCTTCAAGTACGCCTGCAACACAATTCCCACGTGATCAGGAAAGTCAGGGTATACGCGCTCGAACAGCGAGATGGTGGACTCTGTGATGTCACTTCCCTCCATATCGAGCCGGACGAACACGTCGGCGTCCTTCGCTTTTGTCAAAAGCTCTCTCAGATTGGCGAGGCAGAAATCCTCATCAATCTTCTGCCCCAGCATCGAAAGCTTGATCGAGATGTTGACGTCGTGGCTTGTCTTCTGCTTCGCGAGCGTCTCGACGAGATCGATGTAGGCATCGCGCGCGGCGAGCGCCACCTGCCGGTCTGAGACGTACTCGCCCAGCAAATCAAGCGCAACGTGCATCCCCGAATCGCTAAGCCGATCAACCACGGGAAGCGCTTCCGACAGGGTTTCGGCAGCGACGAAGCGACGTGCTAAAAAGAAGGGTAACTGCATGATGTACCGGACGAAATTAGTACCGCAATAATACAGCGGCAGCCCGTCGGCACAGCGTCATGATTCTCGAAGAGCCTGCGAAAGATCGTCCAGCAAGTCATCGATATGCTCGATGCCCGTCGAGACACGAATGAGCGAGTCGGGGATGTCGGAAAGCTGCTCAATCGACGCCCGATGCTCGATCAAGCTCTCCGTTCCGCCGAGGCTTGTCGCGCGGCGGAACACGCGGCACCGGCGCACAACCTCTTTGGCAGCCTCCGCTCCATTCTTCATCTCAAACGACAGCATTCCTCCGAAATCGTCCATCTGCGACCGAGCGATCTCGTGGCCGGGATGCGACGGCAATCCGGGATAGTGGACCGCGGCTATCAGTGGATGCGCCAACAGGAAATTGGCGATGCGACTGGCGTTGAGGCACTGAGTACGGATCCTCACGGCGAGCGTCCGCATGCCGCGCATTGCGAGCCACGCGCTGAAGGGATCGAGCACGGCGCCGTACGACTGCTGGACATCGCGCAGCGCCTCGGCCAGCTCGGAGCCTTCCTTCACGACGGCGACGCCGGCAAGGACGTCGGAATGGCCGGAGAGAAACTTGGTGACGGAGTGGACCACCACATCGGCGCCGAGTTCAAGCGGCCGCTGAAGAAGCGGTGTGGTGAACGTGCCATCGACGGCCACGTACGCTCCCTTGTCGTGTGCGAGTTGAGATACGGCGCGGAGGTCGGTGATGTGGCCGAGCGGATTCGACGGCGTCTCCAGCCAGAGCAGGCGCGTGGGCTCGCGGAGGGCCTCTTCTACCGCACTGAGATCAGTCGTGTCGACATAGTCATACCGCAGCTTCCAACGAGAGAAGACATCAGCGAGGACCTTGCGGACGCCGTAATACAGGTTGTCCGGCAGCACCACGCGGTCGCCGGGCTCGAGAAGCTGAAAGACGGAGGAGATGGCGGCCATACCCGATGCAAAGGCCATGGCATCGCCGCCTCCTTCAAGGCGTGCCATCAGCGACTCGAACTGCTCTCGGTTCGGATTCGTGGCCCGCGTGTATATATACCGAGGGTCTTCCCCCGGAATGCGCTCGAATGTCGTCGCGAGATTGATGGGCGGGATGACGGCGCCCGTTTGCGGATCGGGGTCATATCCGGCGTGGGCAAGTAGAGTCTCGAGACGATTCTGCATAAAAGATCTTGCGAAGGACGGCCAAGTGCGCCGCGCCTATTTATTTTGTGAAGGAGACAGAGCCATCTATCGAGCTGAGATGATATGGATGCCACCATTGCCAACTTGCGGCGGGAATATGCGAAACAGGCGTTGGACGAACAAAGCGTTGCAGCGGAGCCGCTGACACAATTCAGAATCTGGTTCGATGCCGCCCTTGCATCAGGAATCGTCGAGCCGAACGCAATGCTGTTGTCAACGGCGGATGCCAAGGGGCGGCCGTCGGCGCGTGTGGTGCTGCTGAAGGACATTGACGATCGCGGCCTGTCTTTCTTTACGAATTATAACAGCCGTAAAGGCGGAGACATCGCCGAGAATCCCTACGTCTCGCTGACGTTCTGGTGGCAGGAGCTGGAGCGACAGGTGCGGGTGGAAGGCCGCGCGGAGCAGCTCTCGGATGCCGAGTCGGACCTTTACTTTGCCTCGCGCCCTCGCGGCAGCCGGCTCGGTGCATGGGCATCGCCACAGAGCGCCGTCGTATCCTCGCGTGAGGAGCTCGAGCGCGCCCTCCAGAAAGTAGAATCTCGCTTTGGCGACGGAGACGTCGAGCGCCCGCCGCGCTGGGGCGGCTACCGCGTCGTCCCTGAGAATGTGGAGTTCTGGCAAGGCCGCCCCGCCCGCCTCCACGACCGCATCCGCTACCGTCTAGATGGCGAGGAATGGAGAATCGAACGGCTGGGGCCATGAGGGCGAGTGATGAGATTTTTAGATGTGAGTTATGAGTGCTGAGTTGGCTACTTGCCGAGAGCGCACGGAAGCCGGTACTCATGCTACCGGTCTAACCTGTTACCCTGCGCCCGGTACGTATCCTCACAACTCAAAACTCACGGCTCATCACACATACTCCTCTACCGG
>CAZRTY010000212.1:0-4011 GCA_964603055.1 uncultured Rhodothermales bacterium
GCCCGTTGTATCAGCGGAAGTGGCACGCACGCGCGCACGGCTACCTGGCGGAGATTGCGCGCGATCCGTCATTGCCCGAGGCGGCGGCGGGCGAAGAAGCCATCGTGACAACACCGCCGGACGTCATCTTTAAACGATTCAAGGCACATCATGGATAGGAATTGGGAGGCAGTGACGGCGGCCGCAGGGATTGGCCTCGTCGCGGGGATGAGGAGCATGATGGCACCGGCGCTGGTGAGCCGGTTTCTGGGCGGACGGAAGCGGCGCGAAGACGGGCTTCCGATGCGATTGCTCGGCCATCCGGCTGCGCCAACGGTGACGGCTATGCTGGCGGCCGGCGAATTGGTCGCGGACAAGTTGCCCTTTACACCGGCCCGAACCGAACTGCCGTCGCTTTTTGGTCGGACGCTGAGCGGCGTGCTCTGCGGTGCGGCGATTGGGCTTCGGATGCGGGCACCAGTTGCAGCGACCGCTGCCGTTGGCGGCGTTGCAGCGGTTGCATCAACTTTCGGGATGTACCACCTGCGGCGAATCGCAGATCGGTTTATGCCCGATGCGGCTGCGGCAGTCGCGGAAGACGCGTTGGCAGTGGCGTTGGGGAGGGCCGTGTTGAAGTAGCGGATTGAGATGCCGAACCGGTTGCTGGGGTAATAAACCGGTTGCATGTGGGATTCCGCGCCTTTCTCCAAGAACAGCGCCACGCTTCATCGCATCGAATCCATCCCCATAAATCTGGATGTGTTGGTCGATGCGATACCGATTGATCTTGCTACTATTATTCGCGGCAGCGTGCGCGGAAGTCCCGGAGACGCGCGAGAATCCGGAGACGCCCGTTCCTGCGATGGAGCCGATAAACGTGCCGGCGGTGCTCGAGGGCAACATCGATCGGCTCATCGAACTGGCGGATTCTATAGAGGCGGCGCTAAGGCCGGTGCCGCTGCTGACGGGCGCGCAAACATCTGCGTTGCGCCAGTACCCTAATGCACGCCAGCTCGCCGTGGCACGAAGGCTGGGCTTGCCGCAGCCTGTATCCCAGGAAGCCCTAAGCCGCCACCTCGACGAGGGTGATCTGGTTCGGCTCGAAGACGGCGAGTACTGGACGGTCCGGCCGACGCAATACGGCGAGCCACTCGTCACGCCCGACGCGTACGCCCTGCTGGTCGAACTCGGCGAGCGTTTTCAGTCGCGAATTGCTGGTTACGGCCTCCCGCCGCTGCGCCTCGAGATTACATCGGCACTGCGCTCGGAAGCGAATCAGGCGGCACTCCGACGTGTGAACCCGAATGCGGCACGCGGTGAGAGCACGCACCAGTACGGCACGACCGTCGACGTGACGTATGCCAGTTTTCGCGCGCCCCAGGACCCTGTCACAGAGTTCGACCTCGAGGGCGCGCTATGGCTCAAAGAACATCTTCAGCGAATGGAGCGGCTGGCAATCGAAGCGGGTGCTTCCCGGATGTCTCTCGAATTGCGGGCAATATTAGGCCACGTGCTGCGCGAGATGCAGGACGAGGGACTGGTGATGGTGACGTACGAGGTGCTACAGCCGGTCTATCACATGACGGTCGCGAGGCGTCTGGCGGAGAACGAGTAACCGCGTGGCTGTGACGATGCGGCAATGCTTCGTGCCCGTTACCACGATCAAGATTTGCGGCTCATATCATGCGGCTGACCGTTGCGCAACAGACCCGATAACGCCATGATCACCCGAGCTATTGGCCAGGCCATCGACCGAGTTTCTGCGCTGGATGAGTTCGGATCCAGCCTTAAAAGTGCCATCCATAACGCCGTGCTCAAAGGCGGCAAACCGACCCGCAAGCTCGCGGACCTGCTACACGGCACCTGGCTTGGTCATCCGCTCCACCCAGTCCTGACCGACTTCACCATTGGAGCGTGGGGAATCGGCGCCATGTTCGATGCGGTGGCGCTGACTACCGGCGACAAGCGCTCGCGGAAGATCGGCAACACGCTCGCCCGGGTAGGCACCGTGGCCGCCGTGCCCACGGCGATCACCGGCCTCATCGATTATTCGACGGTGAAAAAGCCCGCGACGTCCGCCGCGACGCTACACGCGCTGATGAACGACGTCAACATCGGTCTATATCTCGTCTCGCTGCGTGAGCGCAAGCGGGGTAATTATGCACGCGGCGTTGCATGGTCGATGGCGGCCGTCGGGCTGACGTTCGCCTCGGCGTGGGTCGGCGGTTATCTCGTGTACGGCCACAAGGTTGGGGTCAACCACAGCGAAGCGTCCGGGCCGGAGGAGTGGACACCCGTCCTCGCCTCGGCTGATCTGCCCGACAAAACACCTAAACGCGCCACGGTAGACGATAACGATATCTTGCTATACCGCCTGAACGGAGAGGTTATGGCTATCGATGCCGTCTGCAGCCACGCGGGCGGTCCGCTCGATGAAGGCAGCTTCGACGGATGCTTCGTTCAGTGCCCCTGGCATGACTCCGTGTTTGACCTGCGCGATGGCCGAGTCAAGCACGGTCCGGCGACGATTCCTCAGCCGGGGTTTGCTGTTCGCGAGCGGAATGGTCAGCTTGAGGTTCGGCTGTTGACGACGTAGACGAGGTCTCCGGCATGGTGAAGGTCAGCGGTTGATCGGCCACGGGCGGTGCCGAGCTGTCGAGCGCTGAATACTCCTCCGCCAACATGTCCCACACGACCAGGAACAGCGCGGCGATCATCGGCCCCAGCACGAATCCCGAAAGTCCGAACGCGGCGAGACCGCCGAGTGTAGCCAGCAGCACAAGGTAGTCGGGCATCTTTGTCTCCCTTCCCACAAGAATGGGGCGGAGGATATTGTCGATGAGCCCCACTACGAGCGCACCGCCCAGCACTAGGAAAATGACTTTGCCCCACGAGCTCACGGCGGCAAAGTAGATCGCCGCTGGAATCCACACGAGTGATGCACCCACGGCCGGCAAGAGCGAGAGGATGCCCATGACCACGCCCCAGAATACAGAGGCGCGGATGCCAACGGCCGCAAACATGAGCCCGCCGATCGCCCCTTGAACTGCCGCCACCACGATCGTGCCTTTGACCGTCGCACGCGAGACATCGGCGAATTTGTCGAAGAGGCGCCGCTCACGGTCATCGCCGAACGGCAATACGCGCACTGCGATGTCGATCAGCTTCTCGCCGTCGCGGAAGAAGAAGAACAGGAAGTACAGCATCAGGCCGAACATCACCACGACGAGCAGCGTGTTCTGCCCGGCCGATAGCGCCTGTGATGCGATGTACTGGCTTACGGAGACCGCGGCCGACTCAATGGACGCACGCACCGTCTGGATGTCGATGTCGTACTGAGCCAGGAACTCGGCAAGGCGCGGCAGCGACCGCTCGATGAAGGCAATCGGTGAGTAGAGGTCGACGTCTCCCGCCGCGATAGCGTGGTAGAGCGTGATGGCCTGTCTTGTTACGGCCACCCCAAGCGCCGTCAGGGGCACTAATACCACCAACACGGCCGTTAGCGTGGCCAGAGCAGCGGCAATGGCGGCCCGTCCGCGGCAGAACTCAAGCAGACGCGAGTACACGGGGTGAAAGAGTACGGCCAGCACGGCCGCCCAGAAAACGGGCAGCAGAAAGCCCCTCACCATCCAGATGAAGGCGACCGACGTTAGCAAGACCAACGTCAGAAACGCCCTGTTTTCGAAAGTCCTGAGCCGCATCCGAAAATAAATTAGGTAGACGCGAAGTGTACGAGCGCAGCACGCTTAGAACAACAATCCGCGCGGGTGCCGCGCGCCGTCACCACATACTTTCTTGAAGCGTTCACTTCCCCAACATGTCATCGGCCGTTAAGAACAGCAGGTTAACGATCTGGCCGAAGCATTTAAGGTGGATCGGCTTATTTTGTCCGAGAGACGATTTTCAGCCGAGAAGATCATCCCGCCATTCCTCATCAGTCCGCTTTCTCCATCATGAAGCATTTCCTCACCGGCCTGTTGGCGCTATCGCTCGCGCTCACTGCGTACGCGCAAGATTCGCATACAATCACAT
>CAZRTY010000213.1:0-3996 GCA_964603055.1 uncultured Rhodothermales bacterium
TCAACCCGGCGCGCATCTTCGGCGTGGACGCCGATCTCGGCTCACTCGAAGTCGGCAAGAAAGCCACGCTCTTCGTGGCCGACGGTGATCCGTTTGAGCCGCAGACTGAAGTGACTCATCTTTTCATCGACGGATACAATATCCCGCTCGTCAGTCGCCAGACCCGTCTGTACGATGAGTTTCTGGAGCGGAGTCCCGGTGCGACGGAGTGACGATCGAATCAGCGGCCGGCCTTCCCAGAACGAGCCGTTCCACTAACGATACGTCAAGCCGATTGTCCACCATCGCCGTGGCATCGGCGCATCGAAGACCTCGGCGTAGGCGGCGTTGAACACGTTCCGCATTTCAGCGGAGACGGAGAGCCGCGTCGTGAGCCGATACGACGACCGCACGTCTACAACGAAGAAGTCCTCGCCGGACATCGGTTGCTTCCATAATGCGCGGACGCCCAGTCCGGCGCGCCGGCCGTAGACGTAGAGATTGTTCTGGAGGATGTGCCGCGCGTGCACAAGGGCGTACTTGTAGTCCACCCCGCCCGGAATGCTGAGATCGGAGTCCAGCCATGCGTACGATCCAGCGTAGCGCGCTTTGATAGGGCCGAAGTCGCGGGTGGATTCGAGATCCAGCTCAAGTCCGCGAGTCACAACCGATGCGATGTTCTGCGCGAGGAAGATGGGCTGATCGAGATCCACACGTGCATAATCGATTAGATCGGTCGTCCGGCGCAGGAAGGCCGTCGCGTGGAGCGATACGCCGCTGAGGTAGACATCAGCGCCGGCTTCGTACGACCACGCACGCTCGGCACGTAGATCGGGGTTGCCAAGGTTGCCGGCCGGTGCTATCCGCTCGGTATCGTAATAGCGCTCGGTATATGACGGCGCACGAACCGCGAGGCCCGCGCCCGAGCGCAGCGTAATATGGTCGATCGAGTATGCGGCGCTCAGTTGTGGCGTTATCTGAGCACCAAAGCCGGAGTCAAAGTCGAGCCGCGCTCCTGCATTCAAACTCAGGCGATGAACAGGCCGCGCCGAGGTCGTCGCGTAGATACCTGCCGAGGCATCACTGTGCCGGCCCATCGAGTTGCTGTCGATCCCGCGGATGCCGGCCGAAGCACCGCCAGCAAAATTTAAGCGCGGCGAGGCGTGGTACGAGAGATCGCCCTGCACCGACGCCGTGTAGTTATCATGCCGATTCGGGTCGGATACGGGATTGTACTGGTACGAACTCTCCTGATAGCGCGCGCTACCGTGGATGGCCATCTGAAGCGGCGACTCACCGTCGTAAGTCCGCGCACGGAACTGCGCCCAGGCGGTTCGAGAATCCGATCGAGATGTGTCGGACTCGAACGGCGTGTAGTAATGCCACGAGCCGAAATCCCGCACATCAACGCCCGCCCGCGCAAGCAAGGCGGTTCTTCCCGTGCGCCCACTCGCCGTAATAGTGTGGGCATGACGACGGAAGTCCGTTCGAACCGTGCCGTCGGATCCCACAATTGCTTGACCTGCACCGTCCAGAACGGGTTGACCATCGGAGCCTTGCCAGGACGTCGCAGCCGACATTACAACGCCGCCGATCCGTCCGCGAGCCGCCGCATCGACGTCGTACAGTGCATAGCGGCCCACAGTGACTTCAGCGGTGATCGGGTGCGCGATGTCCGTCTCCGATAAGCCACTCCAGGTAAAGAACTGGATGACGCCACCAACGGCATCCGGCCCGTACAGCAGCGCAGCGGGGCCTCGTACAACTTCTACCCGCGCAATCTCCGACAGCGGGATCGGGAAGTTCGACAAGAAATGCCCCGACTGCGGGTCGTGAAGGCGGACGCCGTCGAGCAGAATCACGACGCCGTCGAACGACGAGCCTCGCATCGTGATATCGCTCTGGACTCCGAAGCCGCCGCGCGTCTGCGTCTCGACGCCGCCCACGAACCGGATGAGTTCATCGAAGGACGCCACGGGCAACTGCTGCAAGTCCGCGGCTGTGACCACCGTCACACGTCGACCGGTCTGCCGCACATCGGTGGAGTACCGGAGCGCCGTGACGACGACGGAATCCTGAAGCGCAGCTTCGAACGCGACGTCTTGCGCCGCCGTCGGCTGATCCAACACGATGGCGATGAAAGCGATGAGGTAGATGAGACGCACTGCACGCAGCCGGCTTAATTGAGCGGCGCCAAAGATAAGGTGCCGCCGCTGCATCAGGAGCCGGTACTGTCGCACTTCATGCCTGCTGGGCCTAATCCGCGTCGCACGTTAAAAAACGCATGACGGGTGGACGGCCGCGGCCGCCTTCGGACGTCAGGACGACGGTCCCGTCCGGCAGGATGTCGATCCCTTCACCCTGGGGTTCCTCCAGATCCTCAATATCGAAGCCGTCTTCCGGACTGACGACGGTCATCGCGGGCCACGCGTAGCGATAAATGCGTCGGTAGGTGCGGAGGTAAAGCATCGAGCCGTCGGGTGAGAAGGCAGCGCCCGTTGCGCGGTCATCTCGGTCACGTGGTGGTGGAAGGAGCCTTCCCTTGGACTCGAGCTCTATCATTGGCCCGCCGAACGTCGGCGCAGGCGGCGTCTGGTAGTAACGGATGTCCCCCACTCGGCCCTTTGTGATGATGATGATCGAGCCGTCATCAGCCACGGCCATCGACTCGGCGTCGACCGGGCCGTCGGCATAGCGAAGGTCGAGACGTTCCGCCTCCATCCGCTCGATATCATCCGATGCGGGTTCGAGAATGCGATAGATGGTCACGTACTCTCGCTCGGCGTCGTTATCGCCGATATCGCCGATATAGATACATGAGCCGCCGGGGCACGCACCAACGTCGACATCTTCCCAATCGATATTCGCCGCGTTCTCGATCTGCACCCGAGCGCGGATCTCCCCTGCGGCATCCAGCCCGTACAAGACGGCGTCATTCCCGCGGTCGTTGTGCGTCCAGAGCCGCGACTCGCGCACATGCCCCACGGCGATCCCGCTCGACTCGCGGACCTCGTGCGAGAGCTCGTGCGCAGACAGCAGCACGCACGTTTCCGGCTCGGCCTGCGACGCACCCGCGTTATCCGGCGAGCAGCCGCTGTAGATCAGGAGGCCGATCAGAATCAAGCACAGAATCGACCGATTCTGGCGCGGTAAAGCTCTAAAAGTACCGTGCTCGATTGAGCCGTGCGATGTGCGCATCCCCATCACCCGTTTAACGCCTGTTCGATGTGAGCCAGGTGGTGCTCGTTGTGATCCGCCACCTTGTCGATCTCCTGCTTCAGCGTTCGCAGGCCGACTTCGTTATGAACGTACTCGCGCGAGCCATGCGATTCGTAGCAGCGCCGCGCTTGAACGATGACTCCTTCTCGCGCTGACACATAAACGCTTCGCGACACCGAGAGCGGCAGCTCATCGTAACCGAGATTGGCTGCCCAGGCGTCCTGATCGAATCCGAAAATCAGTGGCCGCGGCTCGCTGATCGTGCGGCGGATGCGGTCATACAGGACGGATTCGGCATCGGCGAGATGATGCAAAATGTAGCGCACGCTCCACTTACCTGGTCCGTAAGACATATCGAGCCTGGCATCGTCGAGATCGAAGTACGGCAACGTGCGGTCGCGGGCGGAGATGAGCCGCTGGATGATATCGCTCACGGGGTTTTTCGATTGGTTCAGATGCGTGAGGATAAACGGCGCCGGCACCGGGCGCAAGCCGTTTTTCTCAGATCACGTGCGCGGCTCCGATTTGTATCTTCACGCCGTCCGCGGCGGAGTAAGCCGCTTTGATGCAGCGGCATAACGTCAGACAGCAGAGTGGCATCCTTCCCATGACGCAGCGGCACTTATCCATCGGATTCATCCTTTTGGCATTCGCAGGCTTCATTCTGCCGGCGCAGGCACAACAGGTAACCTGGCAATCGGAAGAGCTCGAGCTACTCGTCGGCATCCGCGATCGGGCTCGATCTCAGGGAGGATGGGCGGCGGATCTCGGCATCCTGCGGCGCTACACGTCGATGAT
>CAZRTY010000214.1:0-3991 GCA_964603055.1 uncultured Rhodothermales bacterium
TCCTTGGCGCGCGTGGCTCCCACGTAAAACAGCCGGCGCTCCTCCTCGAGCTCCGTCGGGTCTTGTGCTGCCTTGGCAAGCGGGAAGAGCCCTTCCTCCAACCCACTCACGAAAACGACCGGGAATTCCAGCCCCTTAGATGCGTGCATCGTCATCAAGGTCACGCGGTTGTCGTCGTCCTCGTCTTGCGCGTCGGCGTCGGTAAGTAGAGACACTTCCTGCAAGAACGTCGGCAGCGCACGCGCCGGATCATCGGAAGCCGCTGCATACTCGGCGATGGCACTGATGAGCTCCTGCACGTTTTCCCACCGCATCAAGCTCTCAGGCGTGTTCTCCTTCCGCAGATCCTCCAGGAGTCCCGCCTCGCTCACAAGAGACCGAGCGAGGTCTTCAGCAGGAACCGATTCGAGCTTCGCGGCCTTCCCTGCAATAAAAAAGCGGAAGGCTTCGACGGCGTTGTGAGCGCGGCTTGCCAGGCCTATTTCGCCGAGCCGCTCGATGGCTTGCCACAACGTGACACCCTCACGCCGGGCAAACTCGATCAGTTGTGCTTCCGTTCGGGCACCGATGCCGCGCGTGGGATAGTTGATCACGCGCCGGAGGCTGACTTCGTCGTTGAGGTTCACGATGAGCCTCAAGTACGCGAGGACGTCTTTGATCTCCTTCCGTTGATAGAACGCGACGCCGCCGATCAGTCTGTATGGTATGCCCGCCCGTCGGAAGACATCTTCCAGCGACCGGCTCTGCGCGTTGGTGCGGTACAACACGGCAAAATCCCGATATGGAAAACCCGCCCGCGTGCGCAGATCACGAATATATCGTTCGATCTTCTGCGCTTCGTCTTTCTCCGAGAGCGCCTCAGCCAGCATCACATGGTCGCCCTCCTTGTTGTCCGTCCACAACTGCTTGTCGAGCTGCTGCTTGTTGTGGCTGATGATGGAAGAGGCCAGCTTCAGGATGCGCTGCGTGGAGCGGTAATTTTGCTCGAGACGGACGGTTCGCGCGGACTCGAAATCCCGCTGGAACGACAGAATGTTGCTGATATCCGCCCCGCGAAATGCGTAGATGCTCTGCGCATCATCCCCTACAACACACAGGTTTTGATGCGCGTCTGCGAGCTTCTTCGCCAGCATGTACTGGGCGCGGTTGGTGTCCTGGTACTCGTCGATGTGGATGTAGCGCCAGCGCCGCTGGTATTTCTCGAGGACGTCGGGATGCCGATCGAACAACTCAATTGGACGGATGAGCAGATCGTCGAAATCCATTGCATTGGATTGTCGGAGAATCTGCTCGTACGGACCGTAGATCCGCGATGCATTGTCTTGTGCGAGCGTCGCGGCCATCTGCGCGTAGGCCTCGGGAGACACCAGCTGGTTCTTCGCTCCCGAAATGAGAGACTGAATCGATCGAGGTGAGAACTGCTTGGGATCGATGTGGTGCTGCTCCATCAACGAGCGAATGACGCGCTGCGAATCGTCGGAATCGTAAATCGTAAAATCCGACGTATAGCCGATCCGCTCGCCTTCCACCCGTAGCATTCGCGCAAACGTCGAGTGGAACGTCCCCATCCACATTCCTCTCGCATGCTCCGTCCCGATAAGCCGCTCTACGCGTTCGCGCATCTCGCGCGCGGCCTTGTTCGTGAACGTCAGCGCCAGAATCTCAAACGGACGTGCACGGCCACTCGCCAGCAAATAAGCGATTCGGTGGGTTAGCGTACGGGTTTTACCCGAGCCCGGGCCGGCCACAATGAGAAGCGGGCCGTCGGTAGTGCTGACGGCTTCCTGCTGGGCGTCGTTCAGACCTGAGAGAATTTTCGCTGCATCGAGCGAGTGGTTTTCTTCTCTGGGGAGGTCGTCAAGGAGGCTGAACTGACGCATTGATAATCGGGAACGAGGGCTTTCGACAGACGGGGATGTAGCCTTACGGAGGATGCGGTGGGTGGATCCGCCATCGAAGCAGGTTCATTTTCAAATGGCCCCATTCACTGGGCGGGCATGCGTCTTCGAAAGATCTACCGGCCGAACTTCCACTTGGCGCATGTATCCCCAGGCGGTCACTCGTTATCTTCGTCTGCGTGCTCCGTGGGGAGGGCTCTCCAACTCATATCGGATCGCAACCCTCTTCATCCTCAATTCCATTCGAGAGGCCAATCAGTCACCTATCGTGCCAATTAATTTTGACGAGGCTTAATTGTATATTAGGCCAGTCATCAGATGGGCGGCCTCCATCTCCCGTTATCCATGGATTTCGTTGACCTCATTCGCGGCGTTCTGGGCCTCACAGTCCTCCTCGCCATTGCCTTCGTGTTCTCCTCCGGACGACGTCAGATTAACTGGCGGATTATCGGTGCAGGCCTTGGGCTGCAGATCGTCCTCGCACTTTTTATTCTGCGAGGATCAGAGCTGGGGGCGTTCTTTGCTCCGCTCGGCTGGCCGAAGGCGCTGTTTTCGTGGATTAGCCGCTTCTTTGTGCTCGTGCTGGAGTTTACGGAGGCCGGCACGCAGTTCGTCTTCGGCGCCCTCGGAATGCCGTCGACGGTTTTGGGAGGTGGACAGGAGCTGGGTGTCGTCTTTGCCTTTCACGTCCTCCCTACCATCATTTTCTTTGCGTCGTTGATGGCCATCCTCTACCACCTCGGAATCATGCAGAAGGTGGTTCAGGGGATGGCATGGCTCGTTCATAAGACGCTCGGCACCAGCGGCCCGGAATCGCTCTCGGTGGCCGCCAACGTCTTCGTAGGGCAGACCGAAGCGCCGCTGGTCGTGCGGCCGTATCTGAGCAAGATGACGCGGTCGGAGCTGATGGCGGTCATGGCCGGCGGCATGGCTACGATCGCAGGTGGTGTGATGGCGGCCTACATCCAGTTTCTCGGGCATTCGTTTGCCGACGCTCACGGCGTTTCACTCGATGTCGCTCGTCAGATGTTCGCCGAGCAGTTGCTCGGGGCGAGCTTGATGGCGGCGCCGGCCGCACTTCTGCTGGCCAAGATCATGATTCCGGAGTCGGGCAAGGCCGAGACGAGCGACGCCACGAAGGCCGACATTGAACAGCCGTCGAAGAACGTGATCGACGCCGCAGCGGCCGGCGCGGCCGACGGACTCAAGCTGGCCCTAAACGTTGGCGCTATGCTCATCGCCTTTCTGGCTTTGATCGCGATGGCCAATTACTTCCTCGGCATCGGCGGAGGATTTTTCGGTATCGATCTCACGCTCGAACTCATCTTTGGGTGGGTTTTCGCGCCCCTTGCCTGGGTGATCGGCGTTCCATGGGCCGACGCTATGCAGTTCGGATCGTTTGTGGGCATAAAGGTCGTCGCCAATGAGTTCGTGGCGTATCTGGCGCTCGCAGGTGGAATCGAGGCGGGCCTACTCTCGCCTAAGACCATAGTCATGGCGACGTTCGCGCTGTGTGGCTTTGCAAACTTCTCGTCGATCGCCATTCAGATCGGCGGCATCGGTCCGCTGGCTCCTGAACGCACTGGCGAGATCGCCCAGTTGGGTCTGCGGGCCGTCCTGGCAGGAACGCTCGCGAACCTGATGACGGCGACAATCGCAGGTGTCGTCATCGGATAATTCCCGATCAGACTTTACTCGACCTTATGATCGTTGACTGGTTCGTAGAACTAAGCGCCGTCAATCAGGCCCTGATCGCCGGCCTGTTTACGTGGGGCATGACCGCACTCGGCGCATCGCTGGTATTCTTCATGCGCCGCATCAATCGGAAGCTGCTCGATCTGATGCTGGGGTTTGCGGCGGGCGTCATGATTGCGGCGAGCGTATGGTCGCTGTTGCTGCCGGCAATCGACATGGCTGAAGCGCGGGGCCTGCCGTCATGGATGCCTGCTGCGGTGGGATTTCTGCTGGGCGGCATTTTCCTTCGCATTGCCGATCAGTTCATCCCCCATCTTCACCTGGGAGCGCGTCGATCAGAGGCCGAGGGTGTATCGACAACCTGGCGGCGCGCCACGTTGCTCGTACTCGCCATCACG
>CAZRTY010000215.1:0-3988 GCA_964603055.1 uncultured Rhodothermales bacterium
TGCTCGATGCCGAGCTCTTCGCCGACCTGCTTATACCATTTGAAGACGTCCGGGTGGACGAACTCCTCCACGGGCAGGTGCATCCGCGTCGGCTGAAGGTACTGGCCGATCGTCATCACGTCGACGCCGGTATCGGCGAAATCCTTCATCAGCGTGACGACTTCTTCCTTCGTCTCGCCGAGGCCCACCATGATGCCGCTCTTCGTGCGCAGACCCTGCTCTTTCGAGCGCCGCAGCACTTCGAGTGAGCGCTGGTAGTCAGCCTGCGGGCGCACACGCCGATACAGGCGCGGGACGGTTTCCACGTTGTGGTTCATGATGTCGGGCCGGGCGTCTACGACCATTTGCAGGGCGTCCCAGATGCCACGGAAGTCGGGTATGAGCACCTCAACCGTGCATCCGTCCATCTGCTCGTGGATCAGCCGGATGGACTCGGCGAAAATCGGCGCACCGCCGTCTTCGCGCTCGTCGCGGTTGACCGACGTGATGACCACGTGGCGCAGGTCCATCAACTGGGCGGCTTCAAGTACACGCCGTGGTTCATCCCAATCGAGACCCGCCTCGGGGCGACCGGTCTTAATCGCGCAGAACCCACACGAACGCGTACACACGTTCCCCAGAATCATGAACGTGGCCGTACCGGCGCTCCAGCACTCGCCCATATTCGGGCACCGCGCGCTCTGGCACACGGTATGAAGCTGATGCTCGTCGATGATGTTCGAGACGTTCTTGAACGTCTCACCATAGGGGAGCTTCACCCGCAGCCACTCGGGCCGCTTACCTTTTGCGTTCGATACCTGTGGCGTTTGCACCACCGGCAGTTCGAACATATCGTCACCATCGCCGCCGGCAATGAGTGGTTCGAGGGAGGTCTTCTTCAGCGAAATCTCGCCCGGCCGGGCAGGGCGACGAACGGCAGTATCGGCCATCTCAGAAAGGCCTATCGATTGCGTGGTACAGCGAAGTGCGTGTGGGCTACAAAATGGCTCTGCGAATGATCCCCGGCTATTCCAGGCCGTGAAGTTTCGGCCGAAATCTCTATCTTGACAGCTACTCGCACCGGTGTAAGTTATGGGTGGAGGTCACCTGAAAAATCAGTAGCAGGTAATGATATGGAAAGCGTCGCTGCGAGCGTGATCACGCCAGACCTGGTCCCCGAAATTCTGTCCCGTCATCTGCTGACGCGCGGCATGATGCCCATCGTGCTCGATCTCGAGCGCAGCCAGGGCGTCCGCCTGGTGGATATGCGCGACGGCCGCGAGTACCTCGACTTCTTCGGTTTCTACGCTTCGTCGTCGGTCGGGATGAACCATCCGAAGATGCTCAGCGATGATGACTTTCTGCGGCGTCTCAAGGAAGCGGCCATCAACAAGGTGACCAACTCGGACGTCGTGACGCCGCACCTGGCGCGCTTCGTGAACACGTTCTCGCGCGTTGGCATCCCCAGCTACTTGCCCTACACGTTCTTTATCTCGGGCGGGGCGCTGGCGGTCGAAAACGCCCTGAAAGTGGCATTCGACTGGAAGGTGCGGAAGAACTTCCAGAAGGGATATCGGCGGGAGGTCGGCACTAAAGTGCTTCACTTCGAGCAGGCCTTCCACGGGCGCACCGGCTACACGCTTTCGATAACCAATACGGCCGATCCGACCAAGACGAAGTACTTCCCCAAATTCGACTGGCCGCGCGTGCTCAATCCGCGCGTTCGTTTTCCGCTGACCGACGAGAACCAGTCCGCAACACGCCGCGACGAAGAGCTGGCGATCAAGCAGATCAGGCAGGCATTCCGCGAACACGGCGACGATATCGCATGCGTCATCATCGAGCCGGTGCAAGGCGAAGGCGGCGATAACCACTTCCGGCGTGAGTTCCTGCAAGCCCTGCGCGACATCACGCTCGAATACGACGCGCTGCTGATCTTCGACGAGGTGCAGTCGGGCGTTGGCATTACGGGACGCTTCTGGGCACATCAGGCGATCGACGTAGCGCCGGACATCATCGCGTTCGGCAAGAAGACGCAGGTGTGCGGCATCCTGGCATCCAAACGGCTCGACGAGGTCGACGGACACGTTTTTCAGACGCCGAGCCGCATCAACTCGACGTGGGGCGGCAACCTGGCCGACATGGTTCGCTTCGACCGTGCGCTCGAGATCATCGAAGAAGACAAACTCATCGAGCACGCCGCCGATGTGGGTGATCATCTGCTCGACCGACTGCGCGAAATGGAACATGAGAGTGAGCACGTCTCCGGCGCGCGCGGCCTCGGGATGATGTGCGCCTTCGACTTGCCGTCGGCGCAGACGCGCGATGCCGTGCTCAAACGGTGCATGGAAGAGGGCGTGATTATCCTCGGCTGCGGCACGAGGTCGATTCGCTTCAGACCTCCGCTCACGATCACGACGGACGAAATCGACCGGGGCCTCGACGTGCTGCGTCGAGCCGTGGACGAAGTGGCGGGCGTCTGATGTATGCCGATTAAGGTTTGTGCCGATTAAGGTTTATGCCGATTAAGACGTCGAGCCCCGTGCGGATACCCGTGCCCGGCCGTAAACTGATCGAAGAATATGTGGGGAGGGTGAGCACGCAGACGTCGTCGCTGAGCGTGGCGCACATGATTGCGCCGCCCGGTTGGAGCGAACCCTTTCAGACGCCTGCTTTTGATGAAGCAACGATCGTCATACGCGGGGCGATGCGCGTCGAGCATGATGACAGCTTTACCGATGTGGCATCGGGAGAGGTGATTTTGGTGGAATCAGGTGAGCGCGTTCGGTATAGCAATCCCTTCGAGGAAGAGTGCGAGTACTACGCGGTGTGCACGCCCGCCTTCTCGGAGCCAACGGCGAACCGAGAAGACGAAGCTCAATAGTGAGAAGCAGGCCCGTTATTATAGATTGATCATGACATCAGCTACTATTCTGCGCCGCGTGTTGCCGGCGATATTGCTCGTGATACTGGCGGGCACAGCCGCCGCGCAGGATCGGCAACTCGTGCCGCCGCCGAACGGCGGACTCGAGGCCGCGCATTATGACGCCAACACGCATGTGCACGCGCCGGTCACCGACGCCGCCAAGAGACAGCAGTCGGCGCGCATTTTCGTCGACTATCGGGGCAACTTCCCGTCGGGCGCTCGCGGAGCGTTCGAGCGCGCGGTGAGCATCTGGGAGGCGCACATCGAGTCGGACGTGGACATCTGGATTCGCGCCACGTGGACCTCGCTTGCTGAGAACACGCTCGGTTCAGCCGGGACGACGTACATCTTTGCGAACGACGTCTTTCTGCCGGGCCAGGGCGCGTGGTACAACATGGCGCTGGCCGAGGCCGCGGCCGGACGCAGCCTCATCTCGCAGTCGAACTGCGCCGAGCACCTGCAGGTGAACAACGGCCAGAGCTGCGCCGCGATCGTCGCTCAGTTCAACAGCGATTTTGATTGGTCGTTTGACGAAGGCCCCGTACCGGGGCGGCACGATTTCATGACAGTGGTGCTGCACGAGATCGGCCATGGGCTCGGCTTTTTCGACTCGTTCTCGTACGACGACGGCGTGGTCGACGATGACAATGTTGATGAATGTCCGGGCGTGGGCGCGGGCTACGGATGCTGGGGTCAGGTGCCGTCCACGGGTGGAGATCCACTCCCATACGTGTTCGACCTGTTTCTAGAGGACCACAATGGTGTGTCGCTCCTGAACACGGGCGTCTATCCGAACCCGTCGCGTGCGCTTGGTAACGTGCTGCAAAGCGATGCGGTCTTCCTCTCGGCCGACGGCGTGCTCGGCGCGAACGAAGTGCCGGCCAGCATTTACGCGCCGTCGGTTTACAACCCGGGTTCGAGCATCGCGCACCTCGATGAGTTCACGTTCCCGCCGGGTAATCCGAACGCACTGATGACGCCGCAACTGGCGCGGGCGGAGGTCTATGAGTCACCCGGACCGATTACCTGCGGGCTGTTCCAGGATATGGGATGGCCGCTCGGGCCGGCGTGCCTCGAGCAGGT
>CAZRTY010000216.1:0-3985 GCA_964603055.1 uncultured Rhodothermales bacterium
AGGTTGTACACCCTCGGCGCGATGGTCGGGTTCGTCCGCAGCGCCATGCTGAGCGTCTGGATCGACGGGCCGAGGAGTCCGTCCAGATGCAAAATAATACCGGCGACGAGGTAGACCTCGGCGTCGTAAGGTGCGCTCTTGACGAGGTACTGGACGTCCCGCCGAGCTTTTTCCTTTTCGCCACGCCATAGCATGGTGTAGGCGCGGTAGAGCTTCGCCTCGATGTTGCCCGGGTCAAGCTGGAGCGCGCGTTCGAGATGGCGCTGCGCCGCGATGAGATCCGTAACGCCGGCAAATCCGAACCGGACGTACCGCGTGAGCGCGATTCCGAGGCTGGCGTGTGCCGGTGCGAAGTCGGGCGCGCGTTCGGTCACTCGCTCGAACATCGCACGAGCCTGGAGCAAATCTTCCTCATGGCTCGATCTGGTGATCTGGCTGTTGAGGAGCGCTCTGCCGCCCAGGTAGTCTTCCACGAGGTCAGGTGGAAGGTCGGCCTCTCCAACGGCCTCGGACGATCGCAGAACCGGGCGAGCGACGATGGGAAGGTGCCCGGCCTCGGCGATTCCGGTTACGATCTCATCGCTGATTTCGTGCTGCACGGCCACGAGTTCATCAGCCGACGAGTCGATGGATCCGCCGGTGAGTACCGACTGATGTGCGGCGGAGAGCAACCGCCACGAAACATGGATCCGCCCAGATTCGCGGATGATGTCGCCACTTACGATGAATGATGCCGAGAGCGCGCGGCCGATCTGCTCGGGATTGACCGATGCACGCAGAGAAGCTGGAACGAGCCGCGGACTTCGAACCTCGAGATCCGAAAAGCCTGCCAGCCGCGTTGCGATGGTCTCAGCAAGCGCGAGTCCGTAATACTCAGGGACTACATCTGTGCCCACTCGCTCAAACGGCAACACCACGATGGCATTCTCTGGGAGCACGGGCTGACGCGTGGGTAACAGCCGCTCGGCGATGGCCGTGAAGAAGCCGGTCCGGGCGTCATCTGCCTGGGCCGCGGCAAAGACCGGGAGCTCGTCGGGAATCCCATGGAGATCGACATCGTGCGCCCGGGCGAGCGAACGAAGTGCGTCGCGCACCTCCGTGGCCTGCTGGTAGCGCGCGTGCGGATCGCGGGCCAATAGCCGCTCGATGATGGCGACGAGCGCGGGATCGAGATCGGGGCGCACCCGGCGCAGGTCGGGCAGCGGGCGCGACTGTATGGCGTGCGCCATCTGCGCTGGATCCATCACCTCTGACCAGAATGGATGGTGCGCGTTCACCATCTCGAACATGATCACGCCGAGCGCCCAGAGGTCAGTCTGCTCGGAGCTGCGGCGCGTCACGAATTGCTCGGGCGCCATGTAGGCCGTCGTGCCGAAAGGCGTGTCCGTCGTCCCCGTCCCTCCATCAATAGGCCCGCCTGTTTCAAACCCGTGCGCCCGGCGTGCGAGACCGAAGTCGAGAATTTTCGCCAACCCCTCTTCGGTGACCATCACGTTGGCGGGCTTGAGGTCGCGGTGGAGGATGCCTCGCCGATGCGCCGCTGCGAGCCCCGACGCAATCTGCGCCGAGAAGGACAGGACGAGTGGCAACGGCAGCGGGCCCGAGTGGATGTAATCGGACAGCGGCTTGCCAGAGACGTACTGCATGACGAGGTACGGCCTTCCCTCCATCTCGCCGACGTCAAAGACGGTGCAGACGTTCGGGTGATCGATGGCCGACGCGAGCCGTGCCTCCTCGATCAGCGGAAGCATATTGCGCTCGACGGTCCGCGACCGGTGGAGCAGTTTAACGACGACGGTTCGCTGCAGTGCGGTGTCGTACGCCCGATAGACGACACCGCCGGCACCTTCACCGAGCTTGTCTTTCAGCTCGTAATGATCAATTTGACGAGGGCGAGTTGCGAATCGCGCCATTCCGAAACGGACAGAGCCTGGGTAGAATTAGAATGTCTAAGTCTGGTAGCACCGCTCCGAGAATACCGCTTGAGCGCGTGTGTTTCCTGATCGGCGTCCGCAATCGCTTCCACCACGAAATGTTATTGTGAGGGATGAGATGCAGAGGTAAACCAGATCAGGCTCAGTGGATGGGACGTGGAATGTTATGCTCAAATGCCATGCTCCTACGTGAACATCCCGGAATGCGGCGAGAGAGTCTTTCAACCGCCGGAGCTCTGCGTCCGAACGAGTCGACATAAGGGCCGTGGCTCAACGCACTGCGCACATCAGTCCCGGCGCACAGCGGTGAACCGTGGCGTGGCCGAACCCGGTTCCCCCGAAATATCCAGCCGATCGGCAAGCCGCTGCACGCAGATCCGTTTCCGGTCGGTTCAATACGAACCCGGTTTATTCTTTTTTTCCGATCTTGGGATACGTGTACATAATCGCCTGCTGCGTTGCATGGCAACGCCGACAACCCTCTGGTCGTTATGAGGTCGGTATTCATCCGTACGATGACACGAGCGCTTTCGTCATCGGTGCGTGGGCGCCTGATGGTGCTCGTGACGTCGATTGTGGTGCCCATGATGCTGCTTGCCGCCCTGCTCATTGCGGGGGCGCATCGCAATGAACGCGCGACGGTCGAGCAACGGATTTCGGAGACGGCCCACGGGCTGGTGAACTCGACCGGGCGCGAATTCGGACAATCGCTCGCCCTATTGCGCGGCCTGGCGGCATCTCCGGAGCTACATCGCGGCGACTTCAACGACTTTTATGAGCAGGCTCGTGGGGTTGTGCAGCGGGACGAGTGGCTCGTGTTGGTGGGCCAGGGTGGCCGCCAGATAATGAATACAAACGAACCCGCCGACGTCGACCTTCCCGACATCAACACGACGCCGGAGCTTGTGAACGACCTCCGCGGCGGCAACACACACATCTCCAACCTGCTCCGAAACGTGGTGCCAGGCTTCGACGGCGTGATGGTGTCCGTCCCGATTATTGTCGACGGCGAGACCATCTATGGGCTCTCGCTGGTCAAGCTGCCTTCGAATTTGAACCGGATGCTGATCCAGCAGGAGCTGCCGGAGGAATGGGTGGCATCCGTCCTTGACCGCGATGGCGTGGTGGTGGCGCGCAGCCGGAATGCGCGCGGCTCGACCGGGCGGGCGGTCAGCGACGAGTTCCTTCGGATGATGCGGACGTCTGACCGGGGCACCTCGATGCGAACCGACTTTGATGGGCGGCCCGTCATCGCTGCTTTTAGCCGCTCGGCCAGTACCGGTTACACGGTGGTGGTCACGGCGCCTAAGAATATTCTGCACGCCTCCGCGATCAGGATGCTGCTGCTGACGCTCGGCTTGTCGGCGTTGATCGTGGGCCTCGCCGTTGCGCTCTCAGGATGGATCGGACGCGGTGTGGCCAGTGCGGTGGAGTCGATTGCATCGGATGCGCGCGCGCTGGGCGATGGTGAGATTCCGGCGGCTCGGCCAACGGGGATGGAGGAGACGGATAGCGTGGCCGAGGCGCTTCATTCGGCGGCCGTTCAGCTCAAGAATCGCGAGGCCGAGCTCATCCGTCTTAGCGAAACACTGGAGGAGCGGGTGCGGATGCGCACGTCGGAACTGTCGGAGACGAACCGCTTGCTCGAGCTACGCAATAAGGAACTGCAGGAATTTGCGTACGCCGCATCGCACGACCTTCAAGAGCCGCTGCGGAAGGTGACGACGTTTGCCGGACTTCTGGAATCGGAGTATGGCGACAAGCTGGACGACGACGGCCGCGCGTATGTCGAGCGAATGTCGTCGGCCGGGATGCGCATGAGCCAGCTCCTGCGCGACTTGCTCGCATTCTCGCGCGTCAGCACGCACGTTCAACCCGCGCGGAGTGTGGACGTGGACGATGCGGCCAACCTGGCGATCAACGATCTCGAAATCCAGCTCCAGGAAGTCGGCGGCCGCGTTGATGTCAAGGCGGATGTATCCGTTGTGTCAGACCCGGCGCAGGTCCAGCTGCTGCTCCGCAACCTGATCGGCAACGCGCTGAAATTCCAC
>CAZRTY010000217.1:0-3975 GCA_964603055.1 uncultured Rhodothermales bacterium
GCCGTATCCATCCCCGTGATCGCCATCGCAGGGATTACGCCCGAACGCACGCGTGAAGTGCTGGACGCCGGCGCCCACGGCGTAGCTGTGATGACGGCCGTGACGACCGCCGACGATCCCACGCAGGCTACGGCCGCCTTCGCGGACGTGATGCGCATCAGCGCGAACCGGTAAGCGCGGCCATCGCCTCTTCGACGGCTTCGGGCGTAGGTGCCTCCGCAACTGAGGTCACGTCGAGACCTACGTCTCGAAGCGCGGCCGCGGTCGTGGGGCCGATTGCCATGAGATTTGCACCCGTGGGTATTGTCTCCTGCCGCAGGAATGAGTCCACGCCGGATGGACTGAAGAACACGATCCATTCGGGATCAGCTTCCGGCCGGGTGAAGTCCCGCAGGATCGTCCGATAGATCGTTACCTCATCGAATGCGATGCCATAGCCGTCAAGCGCAGCCGGCAACTCAGGGCGCCGGCGATTACCCGAGAGAAAGAGAAGCGGCAGATCGGCGAGGTAGTGATCGCGGATGAACGGGGCGAGCTCACGTCCAATCCCCGTTTCTTCGCCAACGGGTTCAAAGCCGATGCGTCGCAGATCGTCGGCCGTTCTCGGCCCCACGGTGTACACGGGCCGCTTCAACCACTTCTCAGCAACATCCAGCGCGAGGTTCTCCAAGGAGCGCTGAAGGATGCGAACGGCGCGCGGACTCGTGATGAGAAGCCCGCCGTAGCGCTCTGGATGCGCAAGACGCTGCGCACACTTGTCTTCGTTGATCGATCGATAATCGAGAACCGGGATCGAAAACGGCTGGAACCCGATGTCTCTCAGTCGGGCTTCGTACGGATCGTCTGGAAGCGCTTCGCGAAGCAGCCAGACTGGTCGGATATTCAGCTCCATGTGATTAGCGCCTTGAGGCGCGGAAAGTGGCCAGAAGCCCGTCAGCTCCTTGTTGAAGCAATTCTGTAGCAAGTGTAGTTCCCATAATATCGGCGGATGCGGGACTACCTTTCCTCTCGTCACGAAACTGTTGCGTGCCATCGAGTGAGGCCACAGATCCGACGAGGCGAATCGACTTCCCGTCGGCTCGTGCATGGGCCCCTATCGGCACCGAGCATCCGCCTTCGAGCGTTCTCAAGAACGCCCGCTCGGCCGTGACACAGTCGTACGTTTCTTCGTGATGCAGGCCCTGGCGGAGCATCGCACGGATTCGCTCATCTCCCTGCCTTGCAACAATGCCGAGCGCACCCTGCCCTACGGCCGGTATCATGACTTCTTGCGGAACGGTCTGCCGGATTCTGTCGATTAATCCGAGGCGGATGAGTCCGGCCGATGCCAGGATCATTCCGTGCCAGTCGCTTGCGTCGAGCTTCTGAAGTCGCGTACCGATGTTTCCTCGGACGGGCACCACGTTCAGATCCGCGCGCCACGCTTTAAGATGAGCCCGCCGCCGAAGTGATGAGGTTGCAATCGTCGCGCCTTGCGGCAAATCGTCGAGGTCGCCCTCAAAGTCCGGATGCGCTACAAATGCATCGCCGGGGTCTTCTCGTTTGGTAACGGCCACGAGTTCGAGTCCGTCGGGGAGTGTCGTCGGGAGGTCCTTCAGCGAGTGGACGGCCAGGTCGATGCGGCCGTCGAGCATGGCGAGGTCGAGCTCCTTCGTGAAGAGCGCCTTGTCGCCGATCTCGGCAAGCGGGACGTCAAGTATCTCGTCGCCCTTGGTGGATATGGTGATGACGTCGGTCTGGTAGCCGGCGTCGGCCAGGGCATCCCGGACGTGATGCGCCTGCCAGAGAGCCAGCTTACTCGATCGAGTACCGATGCGCACAACTTCGTTCATAGCGGCATCCTCCATACACAGGCGCCGAGCAGAGCCGACGCCTCGGAGGTTACTTGACTAAGGATGGGTCTACAAAATTGTCGGAGGGTGGATCTGCAACGTGGCCAGCCAGGTACTCGGGCGCTTTCGTGTGCGCCGAGCTATCGGCGGCCAAGATTGAGGCGAGATCGTCCGACGCTGCCTCGGCATCATCACAGCCGATGCGCGAGAACAAGTAGTGCAGCAGCTCAATGCCTTTCGTGAAGTTGATGCTTTCAGGGCTCGCTGACTTCAATCTAACGATTGGGATCGCGAGCAGCTTCTGCATGATCGATCGGGTCAGTTCGTCGAGCTCCTCACGATCGGTTTCGGAAAAGCGATGCGCGTGTTTATCGATCTCCTGCCGCCGAATCTGCTCGAAAGCACTTGCGATCGCGCTCACAGCAGGATTCATGGCCTGATAATGAAAAACCCAGGCCACGAACTCATCCAGCAGTTCAGCGCGGATTGCCTCGGCGGCGGGAACTGACTCCTTACGCACCCGCTCGGATTTGACGAGCATCTCATTCAGCACGTCCAGGTCCACGAGATGATACCCTTCCAGCGATCTGATCTCGGGGTCGACATTCCGGGGTACGGAAATATCGAAGACGACCGCCGGCCTCGCGCGATGGTTCAACTTGCTTCCCAGCAAAATCGGAGTCGAGGAGCCCGTTGCCACCACCACAACATCGGCATGGTCGACGGCGGCGTGGCGTTCCTCCCAGGCGACGACTGCGGCACCGTACGTAGCCGCAGTATGCCGGGCGCGGTCGGCCGTCCGGTTGGTCACCTGAACCGAGTCTACGCCTGCGCTCCGCAACGCTTCGACGGCGAGCCGGCCCATCTGGCCCGCGCCGAGGACCAGCGCGCGTTTATCAGCCAGCTCCTCTCCCCGGCGGAAGTAGAAATCCCGAGCGATGGCAACGGCGGCGCCCGAAACGGACGCATTGCCACTGGTCAGCTGCGTCTCGGCGATGACCCGCTTCGCCCCCCGAAACGCCGTATGCATCAAACGATGAAGGACCGTGCCAACAGCCTGTTCATCAACCGCAAACTGGTACGCCTGTTTGACCTGAGAGAAGATCTGAGCATCGCCGAGAACCAGCGAATTCAATCCCATCACCACACCAAGCACATGACGGACGGCTTCTTCATCCTTGAGGTTGAAGCCGTGTTCGCTCGGCCATTCGGCCTGCGTCTCCTCGGCTATCAACTGCCTGATGCGTGCGGCATTATGCGCATCGCCCACGAGATAAACTTCGGTTCGGTTGCACGTTGCGACTATGACGCACTCGATGCGCTCCGCAACAGCTCTCCGATACACCGAGCGAAGGTGCGCCTCATTCATCGCAACCTGCTCGCGGACGCGGACAGGAGCCGTTTCGTGGTTAACGCCGAAAGCGATAAACATCATCAAAGACTGCGCGCGTTACGGATTTGCCGTCGTAGACAACAGATGTGCGAATAGGATCGGCGTCTGCGTGCGACGCCCTCTGAGCGTCGTCGCTCATAAGATGCCACGCCTGATGGTGGAATCCACACTAAAAGATATGATTTTGAAAGGAAAACCACCGGCCCATACGCACCCTCCGCACATATCCCGTATCGTTCTAAGGCACGAATTAAACTGATTCCCCATGGACACCTCTCTCATTCGCGCGCGCCATCGGCGTCTCAACGAACTCATCGAACAGGCGGGCTTCGACGCCCTCATTGTCAATCCCGGCCCGACGCTGGGCTATCTGAGTGGGCTCGGCTTTCATCTCAGCGAGCGGCCAGTGGTGATGATCTTTCGGCCGGCACACCAGCCGGTCATCGTCTTACCGGAGCTCGAGGCAGCCAAGCTCGATGCGGTTGAATACGATTTGACGCATTACCTGTATGGGGAAGACGTCTCGACCTGGTCCGGCGTATTTGCAGAGGCTGCCCGAGCGGCAGGGCTCAATGGAAAGCGGATCGGCGTAGAGCCTCGCGTGTTGCGTTTTCTCGAGCTGCGTCTTCTTGATAAGGCCGCACCCGAGGCGCGATTCGAGGACGCCGAAGCGGTCATCGCGGCGATGCGCATGTATAAGGATGAAGCTGAGATCGCAACGATCCGCCGCGCCGTACATGTGGCTCAGGA
>CAZRTY010000218.1:0-3974 GCA_964603055.1 uncultured Rhodothermales bacterium
TGGGCAGGAGCCGTCTTCCCGACGATCATCATGTACATGGCCGGGATGACGAAGAGCGTCATGAGCGTTCCGAAAAGCAATCCGCCAATGACGGCCAGTCCCATCGAGACTCGGCTTTCAGCGCCGGCGCCGAAAGACATAGCAAGCGGCAGAATGCCGAGGATCGTCGAGAGTGACGTCATCAAAATGGGGCGGAATCGTGCGGCCGAAGCCTGTTCAATGGCTTGGCGAGCCGACATTCCCGCTTTTCGACGCTGGTTGGCAAATTCGACGATCAGGACGCCATTCTTTGTGACAAGGCCGATCAACATGATCATCCCGATCTTGCTGAAGATGTTCAGCGTGGCGCCGAAGTACCACAGCGTGGCGAGCGCTCCGAATAGGGCCAGCGGCACGGTGAGCAGGATGATAAATGGCAGGCGGTAACTTTCGAACTGCGCGGCGAGGATAAGGAAAACGAAGACGAGTGCGAGCCCGAAGATGAAATTCATGCTCGACGCGCCGTCGACGAACTCGCGCGACGGCCCCGCCAGATCCGTCGTAATGCGCTCATCGAGCACCTGGCTGCCCACGCGGTCCATCGCGCGGATGCCGTCGGCGATTGTGAAGCCGGGGGTGAGCGAGGCTGAGACCGTAGCCGAGGCCAGCCGATTGAATCGGTAGAGCTGCGGCGGTGAGCTGTCTTCGTGCATCGTCACCACGTTGTCGAGCTGAATCAGCTCGCCCGTTGAACTGCGCACCGAGAGCGCCTGAAGATTGTGCGGCTGGTTGCGATCCTCGCGCGTCACCTGCCCGACCACCCAGTACTGGCGGTTGCCCATGGTGAAGTAACCGAAGCGCGAGCCTGAGTACGCAAGCTGCAGCGTTTGGGCGATGTCGGCAACTGACACGCCAAGGGCGCGTGCGCGGTCGCGGTCGATCTCCAGCCTGATCTCCGGCTTGTTGAACTTGAGATCCACATCCACAAATTCGAACGCCGGTTCGCGGCTCGCCATATCGACGAACTCGGGCACAACGTCGCTCAAAGCTTCGAGCGATGGGGCCTGCAATACGTACTGGACCGGCAGTCCGGAGGCATCCGCGGACAGCGTTTGCTGCTGCGAGACGTACGCGCGGCCTGCGGTTAAGCGCTGCAACTCGGGCGCGAGCGCACTCGCGATCTCCTGCTGAGAGCGCGACCGATCAGAGGGATGCAGCAGCGTGATGAAACCATTGCCAATATTCGATGCCGACTGCGCCGTCACCGTGTTGAGGACCGTGGCCTCCGGCACGTGCTCCGACACCGTATGGATAATCTGATCCATGAACCGGTCGGTGTATTCGAACGTCGAGCCTTCAGGCGCAACGGCCGTAATATTGAGCGATGAACGGTCCTCGAGCGGCGCTACCTCCTCCGGCAGCACCATGAAGAAGAGCACGATAACCGCCGTTGATGTGCCAAGCACCCAGAGCGCACGTTTTCGGCGATCGATAAAGCGCCGCAGATACGTCAGATAGCGATCATTAAGTGCTTCGAAGAACGGCTCCGTCCGATCGTAGAAGCGCGATCTCGACGTTTGTGGCCGAAGCATGCGCGTGGTCATCATCGGGATGAGCGTCAGCGCGACGAACGATGAGATGATGACGGCGCCGGCGAGTACCACGCCAAACTCGCGGAAGAGCGCCCCTGTGGCTCCATCCAGAAACATGATCGGCGCAAATACGGCTACCAGCGAAAGTGTGGTCGCCACAACGGCGAAGAAGATTTCCTGCGCGCCCTTGATGCCTGCTTCCATCGCCGGCATCCCAGACTCCATCTTCGCATAGATATTCTCGAGCACGATGATGGCGTCATCTACGACGAGGCCAATTGCCAGCACCAGCGCAAGCAGCGTCAGGATGTTGATCGAGAAACCGAAGATGAACATGATGAAGAACGATCCGACAAGTGCGATGGGCACGACCACCACGGGTATCAGCGTGGACCGCATGTTCCTCAGGAAGAGGAAGATGACGAGCACGACCAGCACAAATGCGAGCAGGATCGTTGAGCGGACTTCCGCGATGGACTCGAGCACGTGCTCGGTGCGGTCGAAGGCTACCGAGACTTCGATGTCGGGCGGGAGTTCGGCCTTGATTTGCTCGACGCGCCGGTGGATCTCACGCGCGGCCGCAATTTGATTTGAGCCCGGCTGCGGGATTGCAACGACACCGACCATCGCCTCGCCGTCGCGCTTCAAAACGGTCCGGTCGTCCCGCGTGCCGAGTTCGACACGGCCGATGTCGGCAAAGCGGACGACGTTGCCGGCTTCCTCACGGATGATCAGATTCCGGAACTCGTCGACTTCCGAGAGGCGGCCCATCGTGCGGATGGTGAGCTCCGTCATGTCTCCTTCGATCACACCGGACGGCAGCTCCACGTTTTCGCGCGACAACGCCGTGCGGATATCCAGCGGCGTTACGTGATATGCCGCCATCAACGCCGGATCGAGCCAGAGCCGCATCGCATAGCGCTGCTGTCCCCACACGCTCACGATGCTTACGCCTTCGATCGTCCGGAGCCGCTCGCGGAAGATGTCTCGAGCGATCTGCGTGAGCTCCAGCCGGTCGCGCACATCGCTGTTGATGTTGAGGAAGACGATGGGCTCGGAGTCCGGATCTTCCTTACGGACGCTCGGCGGGTTCGCATCGTCCGGAAGGTTTTCGATGGCACGCCCCACGCGGTCTCGCACGTCATTCGCCGCCACCTCGATATCGACGCCGGGGTTGAACTCGACGCGGATCATGCTCCGTCCTTCACGGCTCTCCGACGATAGCGTCCGGATGCCGGAGACGGCGTTAATCTGCTCTTCCAGCCGCTCGGTCACCTCACGCTCGATCACATGCGCGCTCGCGCCGGTGTACGACGTACTGACGACGATCACCGGCGATTCGACGACCGGGTACTCGCGGATGCCCAGGCGCGTCAGCGAGATCAGGCCGAAGATCACGATCACGATCGAAAAGACGGTCGCCAGGACAGGGCGGCGGATACTAACGGAGGATAAACTCATGCACGGTCGGGCGGGGCAGGCCGAAAGGCCGCACGTTACCCTTGTCTGTGGATGGGGCTACCGGTGAAGACGAGGCGGCTGGAACGCGTAGCTGCGGGCAGCGGAATGCCAGGATCAGTCGCCGTCGATCGACGAGCCGTCGGGGTTACTTCTACCCATTTCAGCACCGATGCGGGCATCATCGGATGCATCCGACTCGTGCGGCAAGTCGCCTAGCGAACGATCACTATTGATGAGAGCCAGGGTATCGACTGCCGGCACCTCGGGCGGAGCGGGCAAATCCTCACGGCCGTCGGGATAAATCACTTCGGCTGTTGCGATGTCAACCAGTGAGCCACTGCTGACCTGCAGGATGCCGGAGGTCAGCACCGTATCACCCGAGACGATACCCGATGTCACGTGCACGAGGTCGGCGGTACGGGTGCCTGCCTCGACCGGCGTCTCAACGGCCCGGCCATCTCGCACCGTGAAGACGGAGTATCCGGATGCGCTTGGAACGAGCGCGCTGGTCGGCACCATCACGGCATCCTCGTACGTGTTGATGACGAGGTCGACGCTCGCGAACGCCCCCGGCCGCAACATGCCGCCCGGGTTATCACTCTGTGCACGAATCATGGTCGTGCGCGTCTGGGTGTCGATCTGCGGCTCGATCGCATAGACCTCGCCCGTCAAGAGTGAGTCGATTCCTTGCACGCGGAAGTCGACTTGTGTACCGGGCTGAACGCGATTCATATACCGCTCGGAGATCGAGAAGTCGATCTTGATGGCATCGAGATCCTGCAGCGTGGCGATCCGAGTGGTGGGCGAGATGTAGCTGCCCTCGTCGATGTAACGCAATCCAAGCACGCCGTCAAAGGGCGCGCGGATCTCGGTACGAGCAATCTGAGCGCGGATCAGCTCGACCTCCGCTTCGATGCTGTTCAGCTCGTTCCTCGTGGCGTT
>CAZRTY010000219.1:0-3972 GCA_964603055.1 uncultured Rhodothermales bacterium
CGGAAGAGATCGACGAAATCCGCAGCGCGATCGACAGGAACGATGCCGACGCCCTCCGATTTGCGGCACACGCCATGAAAGGATCGCTGGCGCAGTTCGAAGCGGCCCGCGCCAGCCGCACCGCCGCTCAACTCGAAGACATGGGCGCAAGCCAGGAGCTTGGCGGCGCACGGGATTTATCGCGTCGGCTTGAGAACGAGGTGCTGGCGGTCATTTCGGATGCCGAGTCGATTAAGAGTGACCTCGCGACCAGAGCCGAGGGCTGAGTTCAGCCTTCGTGGCGCCCCTGGCGGCAGCACGTCGTTGCCATCCCAGTATCTATTAGCCGCTTAATGGGATCGGATTTACTGGACGTGATGGAGTGGCCCAGGGACATTGCGCCGCCAGACTTTGCAGCGACGTAACGCCCGGGCCCGAGCAAAATGGAGTGAATGATCGTTCACGACTGCGTCAAAAGCACCCGAATATTCACCACTCAGCCGCCCATGAGCCATACCAACGCCTCGACCTCTCGCACCGCACCGGCGATCGTCGGCCTCCTTGTATGGGGAGGACTCACCGCAGCGGCGGCGCTCTTCGGCACGCAGTATCAAGCCGGGCCCTGGTACGACGAAATCGCCAAGCCGTCATGGACGCCGCCTTCGGCGACGTTCGGCATCGTCTGGCCGATACTTTATGTACTCATGGCCGTCGCGGCGTGGATGGTGTGGAAAACCAGCGGCTTTCGCGCGGCCACTGCAGCGCTCGCACTCTACGTGGTCCAGCTCGTACTGAATGCCGCATGGCCGTGGCTCTTCTTCGGCGAACAGATGTTTGGCGTGGCCTTCGGCGAGATCGTCGTGCTGTGGTTCGCCATCATCGGCACGATCATCCTCTTCTGGCGGCATAACAAGTGGGCGGGGATGATGCTGTTGCCGTACATCGCATGGGTAACGTTCGCGACGGCGCTCAACTTTGCGATCTGGCAGATGAATGCCTGACGTGCCCGGTGCGAGAACCGACCAGCTCTACGGTATCAAGGTTTCTGTAAACAACAGCCCGTGAGCGGGCAGAACGCAAACGCCCCTGCGTCCGAAGGGTGGACACAAGGGCGTGTGGGCGCGAGGCAGCCATGTCCGTCCCGGCGCACCGCTTTGGCGCGCGGCGAGGCCGAACCCGGTTCCCCCAAAACATGCAGCATGTGAGCCACCGGCGGGCGATTGAGATCGAGCACCGCCGGTGCATCACAAGGCAGGAGCCAGCTTATAGCTCGGCCATGCGGGCGGCGATCTCGTCGAGGTGAGTCTGGATCTCGGCCTCGGGCAGCCAGTGGCCGCGGACCATGACGCCGGCGCGCTGCTGCACGTTGCCGATGTCGTCGAGCGGGTTGGCGTCGAGCAGAATCAGGTCGGCGCGGAGC
Source organism: uncultured Rhodothermales bacterium (assembly GCA_964603055.1). Taxonomy (GTDB): domain Bacteria; phylum Bacteroidota; class Rhodothermia; order Rhodothermales; family CAZKDQ01; genus CAZRTY01. The sequence continues at coordinate 1,400 of CAZRTY010000219.1, forward strand.
CCCGGCGCGACGGTGCCGAACTCATCTTCGAGTCCGAAATAGATGCCGGCGTTGCGCGTGCCGGTGGTGAGCACTTCGAACGGCGTGAGGCCGGCGTCGACCATCATGCGCAGCTCGTGGTGGATGGAGAAGCCGGGCACGTTGAACCACTGGGGCGCGTCGGAGCCCAGCACGATGGGTGCGCCCGCGGCGTGGAGCTCGCGTGTGAGCTTGCGTCGCAGTTCGACGAACTCCTGCGCGTTGGGCCAGAAGTTTTCGTCGTTCTGGAAGTTATGCTTGGCCTGACGCCAGGCATCGCGCATGCCGGGCGGAATGTAGCGCATCTCGGGGCGGCGGATCATCTCCTCGGGCGATTCGAGCGAGGCGTGGTGCTCGACCAGACTCAGCGTGGGCACGTTCCAGGTGCCGGCGTCGATGGTGGCCTGCACGGCAAGCGGGATGCGGCTCTCGTCGACAAGGTCGAGGACGCCGCTGCCGAAGAAGCCGATCTCGCGTCCCTCGAGAGCGGACTGATCCGGCACGAGAAACTCGACGTATCGGTCGAGGTGGTCGATCGAGCGCTGGCGTGCTTCGAGCGCACCGGAGAGTCCGACCGAGGCCGGAATATGCCCGGCGAAGTCGATGCCGACCTCATGCGCCACCGAGGCCATGTGACGGTAGGTCTCCGCAGGCATGTCGAAAATCTTCAGCAGATCGTAGCCGGCCTCGTGCTGCTCGCGCACGCGTGCCTCGGCCTGCTCGGGCGTGGCAACCCAGCTGCCGCCGAAGCCCGGCCCGGCGGCGTGCATCGTGGGGCCGAGGATGGAGCCGTCGAGAATGCGGCTGCGCAGCTCGAGGTGGTACGGATCTCCCGCCATGTTGCGCACCGTTGTGACGCCGTTCGAGACGTACAGGAATAGCATGTCTTCGGTGAACTGCGGGTTGTCGGCCCCGGGCACGTGGCCATGCATCTCGGCGAGACCCGGCATCAGGTAGCGGCCGCTGCCGTCGACTTCCACCGCGCCGGATGGCACCGAGACTTCGGCAGCCGGGCCGATTTCGGCAATGCGATCGCCGCGTACGATCACCGTCTGCCCTTCGAGCACGCGCTCGGCGTCCATCGGCAGCACGTTCACGTTGACGAAGGCGGTCACGTCCTGTGCTGTGGCCGCTCGGGGTACGAGCGCCAGTAGCAGCACAATCAGGCCGGGGATGAGTGTTAAGATGGGTTTCTTCAGTCGCTTCATAGCTGGCTGTTGAATGATCAACGACTCAGGCCTAAGAAAAATCGAACAGGGCAAGGAAGTACGCGGGTATGTCGAAGGTGTATCGACGATTTCGTCCGCAGAGCTGGTCGATGTTTTACGGCCTGATCGCGTCGTGTGGTTTGCCGTCAGTAATTAAACGGCAGAATGAAAATGACGGAGCCCCGCAGGCTAACACGGGACTCGCAAGAAAATCGCGGCTCCGTTTCGGTACCGTAACAATGCAGAGAAGACGGTTCTCCTGCTGACACTCCTTTTGACCGCGTCGACAGAAGTATTGCGTCAGCAGAAGGAGTCGATTCTATTCTCCGCGAAGCGCCGGAGGCAGCTCCTCGTATGGACGCAGACTGATGGCGTCTTCCGCTGGGAAGTCATCCGGGATGGGATACGTCACTGCGCCGGTTGCGGCCCACTCAACAGCGCGGATGAGCGTCGTCTGGAATCCAACGCACCGATACGCTTCGGGATAACTCTCGCCGTGCCAGAGGTGGCCCAGGCTCGCGTTATAGACGCGACCGTCGCCATACGACACCACCCATTCGGTCGGCCACAAGCGCTCTGTGTCCGATTCATCGAGCGCGTAGGACAGCACTTCAATGTTCTTGGCGGCGCCGCGAGGGTAGCTGTAGACCTCGGTGTTCGCCGTCATCCACCGATCAGGATAATCCTGATTGATGGGATGATCGTTCAGCTTTTGAATGACGGCGTCGAAGCGATCACCATGGTGCGTCCGTCCTCCTTCTCCCGGAGGGAAGCGCACGATCTCGCCGTCGTCCATGACCTCGAGTGCGTGCCCCGCCCAGAGCGGACGCCAGCCGAGACCGATCATCTCCTCGTACGCCTCCCAGTGTAGAAACGCGTTGTTGGCCGAATGCAGGATATAGAGCCCGCCACCGTTGCGCATGTACGACTCGAGCTCCCGTTCAGCGTGTTCAGGCCACGTCAGGTGTTCATTATCAAGGTTGTTGCTGTTCTGAACGATGGCCGCATACGGCGAGGCATTGAGCGTCCAGGCCTGGCGCTCGGTGCTGTCCGTCGGGATCGTCGTCACGTCGACATCGAACATCCCGCTGCTCTCGAGAATCCATTTTGTGACGGCGGTTGTCTGCTCCCAGTCGTGATTGCTGAAGCCGTCGACAATGAGCACACGAATCCGTTCGCTCTCCTGCGCTGAGGCAACGGACGCCAGGAAGATGATTGATGCGATAAACAGCGTAGTCAATTTCATGCGTTGGAATAGTTTCTGCGTGGTGATAAGCGGTCTGCGTGGAGGACAGGAGCGGTGCCTTCATCCCCATAATACATAAGTGGCGGGTGCATCGCGATTGC
>CAZRTY010000220.1:0-3965 GCA_964603055.1 uncultured Rhodothermales bacterium
CGATACAACTCGCCGATGTCACGGGCAACGGGCAACTCGATATCGTTGCAATGCGCAATGGGACTTATTCAACCACTGTGCGCGCATTTGACGCCGCACTCCGCACTCCGCTCTGGGAAATCACGTCCGATCTCGAGCATCGATCGATGATCGTCGATGACATCAACGGCAGTGGCGAATTAGCGATAATTCTGGGTAGTCGCGAACGAGGGCTACAGGCATTCGGCGTCGATACGCGTCGGCAGATGTGGAGCTTCACACCCACCAGCAGAAGTCATTCCGCTATCATCGCTCTGGCCACTGGCATCATCTCTGCCGACGGCATGCCAAAGCTGATCCTTGGTGGGTCCAGCGAATGGGATGCATACGACGGCCTGCAGATCGTAGACCCACAGACGCGCTCAACGTTCTGGACGAGTCCGGACTTCGGCGGGCCGTTCGCCATCACTCATGCTGACCTCACCGGCGACGGACACAACAACGTCGTCATAGCAGCGCGCTCTAACAATTTCTTGCCCTCATTTCGTCCGATCTGGATCCTCGATCAGAATCTGGAAACTATCGGGAGCGTCGAACTTCCCCCGGCTTATTACCAGGGCTCGTTCTCCTTGTCCGCGGTAGACGTGACGAGCGACGGCAGGGCGGAGATTTTTGTGTCCGACGGCAGCAACCAGCTATGGATGCTCGGTGGCGAAGGCTGGCATGTCCGATACTCCGGAGAAGTGAACGGGCAGATTACACAGCTCGAGGTAGCCGACATCGATGCTGATGGCTTCTATGAGGTCGTCGTCTCCGATGCGGCTGGATACCTGACCGTGTTTGACGCCCACTCACTCACAAAGAAGTGGTCTACGATCCATACCGGATCCGCGCTCTCCGGATTTACGCTGGCGGATTGCCGCATGGATGGCTCACAAGATATCATCTTATATGCGAGAGACGGTTTCGTGCAGGCCTACTCTGCCGATCAGCAGCTTCTCTGGCAAGCAGATGATATGCGAGGCGTTTCCTCGATGACGGCCGGGGACGGACAGCGCACCGGTGTTACGGATCTTTATGCGGGCGACGTAGCGGGTAACATCCACGTGCTCGATTGCGCCGATGGTTCGGTAAAGCGATCGGACAAGGTCTTTGATGAACCGATCGTTTCCTTATGGCTGGGAGATCTCGACGCAGGCCATGAACGTGATCTCGTTGCCGGCACGACTCATATGACCTTGCTACGCATCTCTGATTACGAGACGATCTGGCAAAGCGCTCCATTCAGCGGAGAGGTTGGAGCTCGCGGAAATCTGCATGTGGTAGACCTTGATGGAGATCGATTCCTTGATTTCCTGGTGGGTACGAGTGAAGGAGTCGCCATCTATCGAAGCGACTTGGAGTATGTCGATAAACATCCGCCCTTCGCTTCGCGTGTTGTACCCGTCGACTCGTTTGAGAACGCCAGCTTGAACGTTCCCGTGCAGGTGACCTTCTCGAAAGCGATTGCTGCTCAGACGCTCGATCACAACTCCTTCGCTATCACGCACGGCAATTCTCAACTCGATTATTCGATCCAGTACGACGAGGAGACGTTTCGAGCGACTGCTGTGCCTGAGGAAGAGTGGCCAGAGAATTCAACACTTACCGTCATTCTTTCTTCCGCCATTACGGATACCGCAGGGAATGCATTCGACGGTAATCGCAACGGTATAGCGGAAGGTAGTCCGGAAGATGATCTGATCTGGTCCTTCACTACAGGTTCAGGCGTCGACTCGCTCGGTCCTGGCATCGTGACCTACACGACATCTGCCGACACATTGTGGCGCGGTATTCAGCTAACCATCGAAGCAACCGCGGCCGACACATTCGGTGTGGCAACCTCGAATATTTCTCGTATCACTGCCTACCTCGATGAGGTGGACACGTATCCGTTTGATCTCACTCCGAAGGACAGAACGTTTTCTCAGCCTATCGAATCGGCCGCGACCACGTTCATGACCGAGAGCTGGCCATACGGCACGCGTACAGTATGGTTAGTTGCAGAAGACGACCGTGGTAATCGGGGGCAAGCCGTCTCGCTGGAGATACATCTTATCGTCGAATCAGAGGATAACTGGGTAACAGACGGCCGGGACAATGCCAGGACGGGTTTTAACCCCCTGGATAGTCTTACGACTCCGTTCAGTACGGTTTGGGAGGTACCACTGTTCGAGCGGCGGAGTGGTCCCCCTGCGATAATTACTAGCGGGGGTAACCCCGCGGCAATAGCGGACGGCGTTGTATATGTGAGCTATGCTGCGGCCGATCATGCAAACCCATCTGCATCCGCTTTCGTGGAGGCCTATAGTATTGAAGGCGGGCAATTCATATGGATGTGGAACGGGCCGGCAACCTCCACTATTAATCCTCCTACAATTGCGTACGGACAGGTCTTCGTACAGGGTAATAGCAGTAATAGTGTTTACGCGCTCAATGCACGCAGTGGAGATCTCATCTGGCGTGAGCGCTACGAATCGCAACACTCGAGATACGGTGCTCCTGCCGTGAGTAATGGCACGGTCACTGTCGGAGGCGGCTATTACGATGGGATGATGGCGTTTGACGCCTTTACGGGGGAGCCCCTCTGGTTTCACAATCTGCCACAAGTAAGCGAATGGACGCACACCGTCTTCGAGGGCAAAGCCATCACGCCTCAATTCGACGGACAAATCTTTGCGGTAAATATTGACAACGGTTCTACGGACTGGACGATGCAGTATGAAGATGTATCAGTTTGCAGTCGTTCCAGGTGGGCAACCATCGACCCCGACGAACGCATACTCTACGCCGGGTCTGATCGGCTAATGGCAATCGATCTTGATGACCGGTCGGAGATCTGGACGACGGATGAAATGTGCATGGTGAGCGGTATCGCAGTCGCCGACGAAACTGTCTATGTGGCGGAATACTCTGGCCTGCACGCTATTGACAAGAGTAGCGGTGATATTATATGGAGATTCGAACCGAACTTCGAGATCCAGTCGGGTCCAGCTGTATCTCGAGCATACGTCTTCATAAGCACCGAAGAAAAAACATATGCCATCGACCGGTTTTCAGGTGAGGTCGTATGGGATCTGGAAGTTGGAGGCGGCATCAGCCTGGGTAATCAGCACCTGATACATGTTGGACATGACGGCGTCCTCCGAGCCTTTGTCTCCGGCGACCCTGTTAACATGGATCGACCTCTGGCGCCCCCCCAGTCGTTAACCCTTAAACAGAACTACCCAAATCCGTTTTCAGATCGCACGAACATCCGGTTTCAGATCCCGACCACAACCCGCGCCACCCTTAAAATCTTCAACGTACTTGGCCAGAATGTGGCTACCCTGGTGGATGACTTACTCTCGCCTGGCAGCTATGAGATCGTCTGGCAAGCCAACGAAATGTCGAGCGGAGTTTACTTCGCCACACTCATGACCGAGACGGAGACGCGCTCCGTTCGTCTGGTGCTGACGCGATAGACCCTAAGCTCCGGCCGTATATCGGCAGGTCGCTGGTATCTGTTACATGAGAATAGACACCAGCGACCTCAGTCAAACCTGCTTGGCACGCCAAAGATCAGACGTCCGACAGACTGTCTGAGTGGAGCACGTCCTTCAGCACGCGGCACAACTTGGTGGCCGTGAACGGCTTCGAGAGGAACAGCTCGGCGCCGGCTTTGATGGCCTCGGCAGCGCGACCGCCCGAGGCTCCGCTCGCGGCAATGATCGGCATGCCCGCTCCCCGCGCTTTCAGCTCTCGGATGGTGGCGACGCCGTCGAGGTTAGGCATCATCAAGTCGGTGATGATGGCGTGCAATTCCTGTTTCCGTCGGTCGAAAATATTCAGCGCTTCGTGGCCGTCTTTGGCGGTCACCACGTGATAGCCGGCCGACTCAAGCGTCTCACGGGCGAGTTCGAGGATGAACTCTTCGTCGTCGACGACCATGACGAGCTCGCCGTTGC
>CAZRTY010000221.1:0-3931 GCA_964603055.1 uncultured Rhodothermales bacterium
TGACAGGTCATTCTGTCAAGTGCCGTCCAACATGAGCTATAAAATCGGTGTTCCAGTTCGGTTCGTGACCGTGCTGTAACCCAGGCGGATATCACGCCGGAAGTTGGTCTAAATCGGGTCAATTAGCTCGATAAGGCATATCCGCCGGTGGTTGTAACCAACCCTTTATGCCGCCGGATACCCACAGACGTAACAAGAAATAGATCACTCTGCTCGCGTTGTAGAGCCGAGCCCGATCACGGGCAGAGGGGACGGACAAATCCTTGCTCTGCGTGAGATGCGAACGCAATGAGCGGGAGGAGCGGGAGGAAGGATGGAGGGATTTGAACGCACGGGTCGTGCGTCCGGAGTTGCGGATGAAGAGCCGTTGCGTCAGCGCGCGGTCACCGGCGTCCCGGCGCAGGGCGAGGAACCAGGCCGAGGCCTTACCCGGTTCTCCCCAGAACATACGGCTACACGGTCAGGCTGAACGTGGGCGCGTGGCGCTGCAACAGAATCAAGCGGATTGCCGCTCCTGAATCAGCGTACTGATGACCGCCGTAAGGACGCATCCGAGGAAGAGGACGATCGCGACGGCTGTTCCAAGGCCACCCCACATGCGAAGGGTCGGGTGCAGGAGAATGTTGCCGACCGTGCGGATGAGAAGTGCGGCGTGCAGCACTACGAGCGGCAGATAGAAGTACGGCCGGTAGAAGAGGGGAAGGGAAAGTACCGACGGGAAGATGATCGGCGCGTGCCCGAAGATCATCGAGAAGACGAAGCCAACGAATACGGCGTGCAGGTAGGCATCGTAATACGGGCCGGCGATGTGGCCACCGAAGAACATCATCAGTGCGCCGCCGGCGATCATCCATGCGTACCCCGCCAGTAAACAGGCGGCCACGTAGCGCGTGAGGCCGGTCATCTTAATGGTGTGCCGTGCGACGTCGTACCGGGCGAGCCAGATTCCCATCAAAACGAGGGCGGCTCCGGTGAGGCGGACGCCCGGGCTGAGGTAGAATGACGACAGGACGAGCGCAGCTGTGAAGAACATCGCGATGCCGACGAACATCCGCTGAACTCGCGGCGCGTGCATGATCATCCGGCTCAGTTCGAGCCGCTCCCCCGCGATTGTCAGCACGAGGAATCCGAGCCACCAGTGGACGATTTGTGGGATGCCCGCTCCGACGAGCCACAGGATGTTGCCGATAGCAAGCGCGGCGGCGCCGGCAGCCATCACCTGCATGAAGACGTCCTGCTGTTGCCGCAGCAGCGAAACGAACACGGCAACGAGGAGCAGGCTTCCCGCCGTCAATAATATTGCGCCCGTAAGACCGAGCCCGGCCATGAGGCTGATGGCGCCGAGACCTGCCGTGAGCGGTGCGAGATACGACCAGAGCTTGCGGAGGGCAACGGCGCGCTCGAGACTGATCAGTGTGCCGAGGAATCCCGCGACCATAAGAGGTCCGTGCGCCATCGGGAGCGTCGGGCGGATCGCCGGGATGGCCCAGCCGAATCGGTGCACACCCGCCCAGAGCGCGGCGATGAGTGTAAACATCGACAGCGCCACAAGCGGGATGCGCAGGACGCGGCGATCAACGATCGGCAGGCGTTTCTTAGCCGTATGCGGCGGGGATGCCGCGGCTTTGGTCCCACCGGCTTTGATGGCCGTCGGCGGGTTGCCCTGTGGCTGATTGTTCGCCGACTGATCGCCCAGTGGCGGGGCCGTGGACGAGGACTTAACGTGCGCCATCACCGGAAGCGCCGTCCGAACATCCGCTCGCGAACATCCGGCTGAATCATCATCGGCGACCACGGCGGGTTCCAGATGATGTCGATGTCGACGTCTTCGATCCCCCGAACGCGCTCCAGTACAGCCCGCGCGTGGTTAGAGATGTGGCCGCTGAGCGGGCATGCGGGCGTCGTCATGCTGAGCACCAGCGAGACGCGCGGCAAGTCGAGCTGGATGTCGTACACCAGGCCCAGGTCGACGATGTTGATACCGACTTCCGGGTCGATGACATACTTCAGGCACTCAGCTACGTCGAGGCGGCTGACGCCAGGTTCAGCCGGCGCTTCTCTCGGCGTGTTTGGCGATGCGGACGCGCCAGTCGATGGGGCCTTGCTCCAGGTACTCGAAATTGAAGTTGCCATCGCCTTGTTCAACTTTCAGGGTGTAGTACATGCACTGCGGATCGTGATCGACGATGAGCTCCATCGTGCGACCGGGCGCAAGCGATTTGTATGTGCCCATGATGGTCTCAAAGCGGTGCTTGGGCTCGACGTCGCGGACGTCGAGTCTGGTGATGTCTTCTGTCATGTCGATTCACTCATTTGACGGAGACGCTCTTCTCGTTTGGCGGCTTTAGCGGCAGCCGTGCCGCAGCCCCAGCCGCGGGTGACGAGCAGCCATCGCTCCCAGCGCGCAAGCTGGTCATCGCTTGTCGGTATCAGTGCAATGGTGCCGGCGTAACTGCGCAGCGCGAGTCCGGCAAGAACATTACCTACAACTTCGTGGCCATCTTCGCCTTCCGGGCCGCTGCCGGCCAGCCGAACGTGCTTCAAGGTCGGGAAGGTGGCGTCGAGGATGGCGCTAACGGACGACCCATCGAGTTCGGCAGGATGGACTGTCCAGCACGTGCCGGCGCCGAGATCCGCCGCGCGCGCGGCGACCTCACTCACCTGCGTTAAGTCAGAGCCATGGGCCAGAGCGGTACGCGCGGCCGCTGGGATCTCGTTAACCTTTGCGCCGAAGACAATCCCGGCGCCTACCGAATGCGCGGCCGAGCCCCACGCAGCCAGCGCCGAAGCACTGGTTACGTGGGCGGCGTTGAACCACGCGACTCCTTCTGCGGCGTCCGCGAGCGGCGGTTGCTCGCCGTCGTGAAGTGGGCAGACGATGTTGTCAATATGATGACCCTGATCACGGCCGACCGTCATTTCGAGGCCGCTAAGCGCCCTCCGGGCAACGGCTTCGCGCAGGACATTGAGCGGTGCCTCGGGTAGTGCATCGCTGCTCAAGAGCAATTTCATGCCGTTACCTTACCGATGCGTACTCGCCACAGCTCAGGTCCTTGCTCCAGGTACTCCCAGTTCACCTGGCCCGCCCGCTCGAAGTCGAACTGATAGCGCAGTGGCACCGGGTCGTGATCGTTGACGAGGACGAAGCTGTCGCCCGGCTCGAGGGAGTCGAACGTGGAAAATATGGTCGAGTGCTTGATGCGAGGGGGGATGGGCCGAACGTCGAGCACTTTGTCTTCGGTCTGCATGGGAAAAACCGCGTGTGTGATGTGACAACTGCTATTAAGATTTAATCTACTTAAATCTGATATGGGTCACAAGTGCGGCGTCTTGCCCTCAGTATGAATTGCCTTCGGACGTACTCGCCGCCCTGATATCCACGTCTGGTGCTACTTCAGACCCCTACGCCGCCGCGCCGGACTGTATCTCCCGCGCCTTTCGGGCGGATTGCGCTGCCTCGGCCGAGATTCGCTCGGGTAGAAGACTGACGACCACGGTCAAGGCATTCCGAGCCGTGTGGAAGCCGGTAAAGGCGCCTTCACGCTGCGTGATGTTCAGCGAGCTCGCGCCCTCCATCGACGCCGTGATGGCATGTAGTGCGACGGCGTGGTTGCGATACGTGCGCAGCATACTGGCGTATGATTCGGCGTGCCGCGCGATCGTGCTGAACGAGGCAGCGTCGGGGAGCTCATGGCCGTGCCAGCAAAGCAGCGCGTGGTACGACGCCACGACCGATTCCTGCGCCGCTATTGCGCCGTCGTGATAGGCAGGCGGTTTCTTCGCCAGGTGCTCGGCGCTTTCTACGAGCAGTCTTCCCGCTTTATTGAGGTGGTCGATGGTAAGGGAGTCAACGCTGCGTGTGAGCGTCGGCTCTACCTGCACGTCTTCATATGTCGTCGTCATCGCGGGATATGGTCTGGTGTGGAACGGG
>CAZRTY010000222.1:0-3924 GCA_964603055.1 uncultured Rhodothermales bacterium
TTCGCGACGCCGTCGATGGCGACGCCATGGCCTTTCGGCGCATCGTCGAGCGGTACGAACCGCGCGTCGCAGCGACCGTCATCGGAATGCTCGGGCGGTCGCCGGAAGTCGACGATGTCGGCCAGGAGACATTCATCCGGCTCCACCGCGCACTGCCGTCGTTCCGCGGAGACGCCGCGCTCGGCACGTACATCACACGGATCGCCATCAACCAGTCGCTCAAAGCAATCCGGAAGCGGCAGTCGTGGCGCGCACGGTTTTTCTCAAGCGACGGCGACGAGTACGATGCCATTGAGCCCATCGTGGAAGACGATCCGATCGCTGACAATGAGCGGTCGCGGATCGTGCACGAAGCGCTCCAGCACCTCAATCCGGATCACCGCGCCGTGGTCGTCTTGCGGATGCTCGAGGAGTACTCGACCCGTGAGACAGCCGAGATGCTTGGCATCGCGGAGGGAACGGTCATGTCTCGGCTCTCACGCGCCATGGCCCGGCTCGAGAGAATACTCGGCCCGATTATCAGAGAACCCGATATCATCAACGAGCCCGGTCGATTAAATCATGACGATGATGAATGACGATAAGAGGAAACTGATCGAGCTGCTCGACGCCGATTCGTCCGATGAGCGCGACGCCGCGGCATTGCGCCGACGGCTCGCGGAGGATCCTTCATTCCAGGCGGAGTATCGCCGGATGCAGGCGCTGCGCACGGAGCTGAAGGCCGCTCGCGCCGATTCGTTCGCGCCGTTCTTCGCCGGGCGTGTCATGCGGCACTTGAATGAGAAAGCCGCGCCGATAGGCGAATCGATAGCCGCGTCGCTCCAGTGGGTTTTCCCTAGAGCGGCAACCGTCGGTCTTGCGGCGGCCGTCGTTCTCGCGGGGCTCAACATCTTCCACTACGGAGACCTCGAAATCACGTCGTCGCTCGTCGATGCGCTCTTCGGGCTTCCCGCAAGTTCGTTGATGGACGCCCTTGCCTACACCGGAAGTTGAATCATCTGCGGCCCGAGAGTCCACATGTCGGCACGATTTAAATCCACCCTCATCCTGCTTGCCACGCTTCTGCTGGGCATGCTGATCGGCGCGTTGCTCAACGCGCGATTTGCAGACCAGCGGATCGAAAGGCTGTCATCGCTTCGCACGTCGGAAGGCTTTGTTCAGTATGTCGACCGTTCGATCGATTACGAAGATGAAGCTCAGCGCGCGGCCGTGTTGGATGTGCTCGAGCGCTCATCGGCGCGCATGTCTGATCATATGCAAAGCAGCCGGCAGAGAACATTCGCGCTGATCGATACCACGCGTCAGGAGTTGGCCGAGGTGCTCAACGAGCGGCAGCTCGAACAGCTCGACCAGCGCCTGAGACAGCGCCGACCGGCAATGGACGGGCCGCGGGGTCGCGGACATCAGCGTCGCGGCCGCGGTATGGGCCGTGAGCGCCCACCGCAGTCCGCGCCGCCGGCTGATACGCTGGGCATACAGTAGTCGACGCTCAGTGACCCCGAAGCTGCTGCTCGATAACGAACGGGTGCAGGTGCTGCTCGAAGAAATCGAGTCCGTAGCCCGTGCGATAGCTCGTCCCGGCACCGCCTGCAACCTGATTCCGATAGTCGATGGTCATGTAGCGGGCCGGTGCCACACGTAGCGGCCCCTGAGAAACGTATCGGGTGGGGAAGAGCGGGATGTGCAATGTGGCGCCGAACGTCTGGTCGATCGATGTGCTGACGCCGTAGAGCGCGAATTGCACGGGGCCGATCGCCTTCCTAACGTCGAGCCGCACGCCGTCATCCCCCCACAAGTACTGCCCGGCGCTTGCCTTCACTGATAAACCAAGGGGGCGGCTGATATACTCGACGCCTCCTGAATAGACTGTTCGGTCGAGGCTGGTGTAGAAGAGCGTCCGATCGCGCATCTGGGCGAGGCCGGTTCGTCCCGCTTCGGCGTGCAATCCGACCCTGCCGCCGAAGAAATACCGTACGGCGTGGCCATGAAGGCCGTACCGGTTCTCAGAAAACCTCCCGCCGCCGATCGCCAGCCACACATCGCCGGGCGTGCGGAGCCACTGGCTGAGCGTGATGCGTCCGGGTTGGAATGTCTGCGTGCGATAAATGGCGGATTCTTTCACCACCAACTCCAGCTGAGCAGAGAGGCGCATGCCCGTCCAGAGTGTCACGCCGATCTCGGGTGCCACGCCCCAGCGAGCCCGATCGCGCTGCGTGAAATCACCAAACGGGACCTGGTAGAACGGATGGAACGTGATGTCCACCACCGGCTGGGTCCATCCAAAACCAGAACGCGGTGCGAACCCATTGACGCGCTGCGCCCCGGCACACGCCCAGAGCGTTCGGTTCTGCATACTCATATCACGGCATGCGTGCAGATCGAGGTCGGTCTCGACCATGGCCATCCCGCGGATTCTGGATGTCACGCGCACGGTCTGATGCGGTACGGCGAACTCCGCGATGCGCGTGCCCACGTCGGCAAGTCCGGCGGCTTCATCCCGAAACAGCCGGTTCTCGAACGTCACGAACAGCGTGTCCTCCTGCCGCTCGAACGTGGTGTTGGCATGGCCTGAATCGCGAAGATGGCGTTCAATGAGCACGGACGGCACCTCCTGCGCAGATGTCGTCCGTGGAGCAAACAAGCCCACGAGCAGCATCGAGGTGAGGCCGACTACGGCGATGGCTTTATCTATCATCAGCTTAGGCAGGGAATCAAACGAGGCCGCATTCAGCGGTGAATCAGTTGCACACACGTGCGGGAAGATATTCGATCCGATCAGTCGCCGCATACGCCAACGGCGCATCGGCCGTCCGTTCCGGCTTTCTTACTCTTGATTCCCCCTTGCTCGAGACGGATCTTTAGCCGCTGTGGCGGCGGCTTCGTGTTGCTGCCGGCAAACGCTCCTTCCCTCCTCGATCCACCTCCCTCGATGTCCGAGCCTCTCAATAAATATAGTCGTCGTATCACGCAGGTCCGCCGCCAGGGCGCATCCCAGGCCATGCTTCTTGGTACCGGTCTCACCGAAGAAGACCTCGCCAAGCCGCAAATTGGCATCGCATCGAACTGGTGGGAAGGCAACACCTGCAACATGCATCTCAACGACCTGGCTGCGGCCGTCAAGGAAGGCACGGCGAGGGCAGACCTCGTCGGCCTCCGCTTCAACACCATCGGCGTCTCCGACGGCATCAGTATGGGCACGGACGGCATGAGCTACTCGCTGCAATCGCGCGATATCATTGCCGACTCCATCGAGACGGTCGTCTCGGCGCAGTGGTACGACGGGCTCATTACGATCCCGGGCTGCGATAAGAACATGCCGGGATGCATTATGGCAATGGGCCGCTTGAACAGGCCTTCGCTGATGGTCTACGGCGGCACGATCAAGCCGGGCTGCACGTTTTTCGGCGGCGGCGAGCAGCCGCGCGATGTGGTCTCGGCGTTCCAGTCGTACGGCGAGTACCTCGCGGGATCGATCACGGAGGACGAGCGGAAGGCGATTGTTTCGAGCAGTTGTCCGGGCGCCGGTGCATGTGGCGGGATGTACACGGCCAACACCATGGCTGCGGCGATCGAAGCGATGGGGATGTCGCTCCCGTACTCATCGTCAACACCGGCCGTGGACCCGCAGAAGCGTGAGGAGTGCATCCGTGCGGGAGAGGCGGTGCGGCTGCTGTTGGAGCGCGACCTCAAGCCTCGCGATATCATGACGCGGCAGGCATTTGAGAATGCGATGGTCGTGGTGACGGCGCTCGGCGGCTCAACCAACGCCGTGCTGCACCTCGTGGCGATGGCGCGCTCGGTGGACGTCGACCTGACCATCGACGACTTTACGAGCGTTGCCGAGCGTACACCGCTGCTGGCCGACCTGAAGCCGAGCGGCCGCTATGTGATGGCGGATCTCCACGCCGTGGGCGGTGTGCCTGC
>CAZRTY010000223.1:0-3904 GCA_964603055.1 uncultured Rhodothermales bacterium
GGCTTCAGGCACCACTCGCCATCGCCATCGTCGGCGGACTCATGAGCGCGACGCTGCTGACCCTGATCGTGGTACCAGTGATCTACTCGCTTGTGGTGAGGCGTTGACTTACTTATGCGTGAACATGATGATGCAATTCAAATTAAAACCCGGTGTGAGAGAATCGTGATTCAACATCTTGATAACGAGATGCCCGCAGATGGTGCGGATGGTGCCGTTGGTCACTTGCTCGTTAACGCGCTGGGATGATGTTCTCATCGTTGCCACCCACCTCGTGGAAGGAACGCATACTACAGAACATTGGCTTTCCCGTCGGTTTAGTGCTCTTCCACCAAAGGCGCGCCCGGCCTCATCAGCGCAACGCCTTGGATACGTCTAGTCCCCACACCTCGATACTTCTTGATTCATTCTTCCATAATCATTAATTTATTAACAGTATCGTTCGGCGGTGGATCCGTTCAACCACAATCCGCGTTATGATGAAGATCAGAAGCTCTGTATTCGGTGCTCTCCTTACTGCGCTACTGTTGACCGTGTATATCGGTTTTAGCAACGCTCCCGTCGAAGCCGATCCCCTCGGCATAGAAACTTGCGAGACGATTGCAAGCGCCTGCTGCCAGGAGACCTTCGATGTTAAGATAACGGGGGACTCTACGGGAAAGTA
Source organism: uncultured Rhodothermales bacterium (assembly GCA_964603055.1). Lineage (GTDB taxonomy): Bacteria > Bacteroidota > Rhodothermia > Rhodothermales > CAZKDQ01 > CAZRTY01. The sequence continues at coordinate 665 of CAZRTY010000223.1, forward strand.
TTCATACACATGCTCCAGCGGCGGATATGACCAATGTCCCTGCTGTAATGAAAGTGTGGAACCCGAAGGATGACGGCAGGGGCCATATGTTAATATGGTCGCAACTTTCGGATTTACTTTAGGTTTTGAGTATCGTTTAAATCCAATGAGGTCACGACGGATTGTTGTAGATAATAGTATGAATCCATGCGCAAGTTATAACATGTTGAGAACTGCTTTTACCTGCCACACATTAGCATTCATTCTGTTGGCGGTTCATGCTACTCCTACGCTTGGTCAGCAAAACATTGATGGCGAGCTCGGGCGTCTGGTTCTTGAGCGAACTGGTGAACTCGTCTTGCAGGAGAACGAACATATACTCCGTGAGATTTCGTCGCTGGACCGTCAGGCGGGCGGCGAGCATGTACTCGTGGCCAGTGCAGGTGACGCACTCGTCGTTCTCTATGACCGGCATGGTAGTCAACGGCTAACGTTTGGTCGACGTGGTGAGGGACCTTTCGAGCATACCCGGCCAAGACAGGCGGCATTCCGTGGGGATGAGGTAATCATCTGGGATGCAGGCAGGCTGCGGTTCAATGTATTCGATTTACAGGGAAACGGCATCGCGGATTTCGGCGGTACTCCCGGCGCGATCAGCGCCTTCTCGTCATATGAAGATATTGCAATGTATCTTGGCCGAGGACGCCCGGGACTCGTAGGTACGCTCCGCCCGGAGATTGGAACATCCTCCACATATTATGGAGCCAGAACTGCTGCTCATGACGTCCTCTCGGTGCATGAACGGGCCGGTGGTCTCGATACCTGGAAGAATCGAATCTACTTCGCTGACGCCGCCAGTTCCGCCATCCATGTTGCTGACCCATCAACCGGCGACGAGCGTACCATCCCCGTTCCTGACCCGCGATTCAAAGTCGAGCAACCCACATTCAGATTCGTGGGAACGAACGTGGATGAAGCAGCGCGCTTCATATTCAATAACAGTCGCGTAAGAAGCCTCCATGCGACGGACGATTTTCTCTATCTGGAGTCTATCCATGGACGCGACGGCGATCGAACAATCTCAATTTCCGTTGTCGATGTAGGGACGGATGAACTACTCGACCGATTCGTCTTCTCGCAGGATGAGGCCGCGGAGATGATCGGCGATGGCATACTTATGGCAGATTCCGATGGCATACATGTCGTGGTTGTTTCTTCGCCCGACGGCGGCATGACGATCGAGTGGCGGATGCTGACGTATCAGGTTGTGAGCGAGTAGACTGGCATTCAGGTAAACACGTCAATGAGAGTGTCTCAGTCATCCTATCGCTGGATCCATCCAGCCCGCTCATAGTCGGCGGTGGAAACCTCGTCACCATCGTTCCACTCTGATCGGCATAACGATCTGGTGCTGGTCCGTCGTCACGGCGTCTCCGATGAACATGTCGGCGACGGCGTCAATGCCGGTACCGAGAATTCCGTAAACAAGTCCGATCCTTTATCTTCGCGATAAGTCGTGAGATCCTCGTGTACATAGACGTCTCTAACTTCATCAATGACGCGGCCGTCCGTTAGTACGATGCGGGCCTTGCGCCCGTCTAACTCATCGTTGAGCCCCGGGAGCGTCGTAGGGACGATCAGGTTCGACGATCCACATCCCGTTAGAGTCACAAACAGAATGAGCGCCACGCACGTAGCGCTCCAATGCATTAGCCGGAGCATAATCAAGAAGATGTTCTGAGAGTGTGAAGGACGGTACTCGTGCTTGTGCCGTCGCAGAATCAGAATCGCGAATGATACGGATTATCTGCGACCGTAAACTTATCGATCATCTCGCTTCGCACCAACGCCGCGGTGCGGCTCGTTTCTCACCGGTCTGTGGCAGAGCGCAATCCGTACGGTTCACTCATAGCTCCCACCCGAATCGAACTTCAGTTCAATGATCTCGATCATCGGATTGCTTACGCCTTCGATATCGTCCGGTAGAATCACTCGATAAAGCCGATTGTCTCTGGCATACGCGATCGGCCTGTCGACAAATGTATGCGATATCACACGCGGAGTGCTGCTCGAACTGATGAACGAAAGCGAGTATCGTCGAGCGTCATCCTGCGGCAGGTAGCTGTTGAAGTGTTGATGCACGATCATCCCGTTGTTGAGAAAATAGACGCGAGCGGCGAGAGACGATTGCCGTAACAGATCCCGAACTGCTGGAAACAGTTCCTCCGACGGCAAGCCGGGATCGATATCGGGGCCCGACGCACTGCGAAATCGGGGCGGAGTCCACGCAATCCGCTCCACTCTTCCATTGGAGCGGTCATATCGATGCAGGTGCGGATCTGTGCTCACGGAGACATAGACGTAGGCGTTGTCGGCATCGATTCCGCCGCTTCCTACTCGACCGGTAAGATGTGGAAGAGAGACCTCCATAGGCACCGCTTCAATCAGACCGCCGCTCTCGTCCATTATCCTCAACTCCACACCCGTTGGACCTGGGTAGTACCCGTACATCGTGCCGTCGTCCGCAAAGGCTATATCCCGCGGCAAGGAGAAGCTCTCATCCACCTCACCCTCACAATCGCCGGCCGAAGAGAAGAGATATCCCCAGGGACCGTTGTTCATCACATAAATGCGCCCCGGACCGAATCGAGCGTCGAGCGGAACCCAGTTCAGACTCTCATGGCAGGCATCAGGACTGAGAGCCTTCATCTGGTGCGACGCGATATCATACAGATAGACGCTGTTTCTGAACTGATCGGACAACAGGATGCGACCGTCATCGGATACATCGATCTGCGTGACTGACCCGATCAGCGGCTCATCGGGCAAACGAAGCGTATCACGGGATGCTACGAGTTCATTCAGGTCAACCGTGACATCCCCATTGACATCGGGAGTTACTCGCGTATAGTCTTCATCATTCCCGTCGCGCGTCGGATTACATGCGGCAAACGCTGCGAGGATCAAGACCGCTGAAAAGATTCTCATCTCAGTGTGTCGGATTGGTATATGAGGTCGGGACCGGGCTCAAACATGCATCCCATCCTACCAGCGTAGTTCGTATGATTCTATCGGCTTAGCGCTATTCCAGTATGCCTGCTGCTCCTCCCTCTCGTTTCCGCTTCTGGCTCGCTCGCCCCATCGCTGTCTCCTCCTGGGCCGTGGCGATTCTGCTTGCCGGCGCGTGGGCGGCGCTGCAGGTCCCACTCGAGTGGGTGCCGCAGATCGAGCTGCCGGAGGTGCGCATCTCGGCATCATGGC
>CAZRTY010000224.1:0-3888 GCA_964603055.1 uncultured Rhodothermales bacterium
TGACCTCGCCCACCGCTTTCATCTGGGTGGTTAGCTCTTCGTCCACACCTTCGAACTTCTCGAAGTTGAAGCGCGGGATCTTAGTCACAACGTAGTCGATGGTCGGCTCAAAGCACGCGCTCGATACGCCGGTGACCTCATTCGGCAGTTCGTCAAGCGTGTAGCCAACGGCAAGCCGTGCGGCGACTTTTGCGATAGGGTATCCCGTGGCCTTCGACGCCAGCGCCGATGAACGAGAGACGCGTGGGTTGATTTCGATCACGATCATACGCTCTGTGACCGGGTCGACGGCGAACTGGATGTTACATCCGCCGGCAAATGTGCCGATCGAGCGCATCGCCTGGATCGCAGCGTTGCGCATCCGCTGGAACTGCTTGTCGGTAAGTGTTTGCACAGGCGCGACCGTCACTGAATCGCCGGTGTGCACGCCCATCGGGTCCAGGTTCTCGATCGAGCAGACGATGATGACATTGTCGTTCGAGTCACGCAGAAGCTCGAGCTCGAATTCCTTCCACCCGAGTAAACATTCTTCGATAAGCACCTCGTGAACGGGCGAAAGCTCGAGGCCTCGTGTCACTTTCCGCTCAAACTCGTCCTGACTCCACACAATACCCCCGCCCGATCCACCAAGCGTGTACGACGGACGAATCACGACAGGAAAACCGCCCAGCTCCTGCGTGATTTCCTTGGCCTCAAGCAAGCTGTTGGCCACACGGCTGTTCGCCTGATCAAGCCCGATGCTCTCCATCAGGTCCCGGAATTTCTGCCGGTCTTCCGTGATCTGGATTGCGTCGATGTCGACGCCAATCACGTGGATCCCCTGTTCCTCCCAATAATTCTCCTCGTGCAAGCGCTCGGCCAGGTTGAGTGCCGTCTGGCCACCCATCGTGGGCAACACGGCGTCCGGACGTTCCTTTTCAACGATCTCCTTGATGGATTCCGGCGTGAGTTCCTGCAGGTAAATCGCATCGGCCATGATCGGGTCGGTCATGATCGTGGCCGGATTCGAGTTCACTAGTACAACCTTGTACCCTTCGGCTCGGAGCGCACGGGCTGCCTGGCTTCCTGAATAGTCGAACTCACAGGCTTGGCCGATGACAATCGGGCCCGAGCCAATCAGCAGAATCTTGTGGATGTCGGTACGCTTGGGCATGTATAGAGGTCAGGCTGAAGTGACAATAATGAGTGCGGCTGCTCGCCGCGGTGAAGGATCTCCCGAAGCATCGCTACGTGGAGCGGATCCTTCGGCCGAACCGATCCTTCATAAAAACAAGCGGATTGAGTGGCCGGCAGCGTGCTGCTACCGTAAACGCCGTGCGCGGGAGAGCACCGGCTCCGGGCATTCATGCCCTGCCTATCGCACTCTCCTCGGACCGGCTTTCATTTCAAGTGGCGGCAACTTGTCGTGGCACCGATCCACTCACCATATCCAGAAACTCATTGAACAGGTAGCGGCTATCGTGCGGCCCGGGCGAAGCCTCCGGGTGATACTGGACCGACAACCCGGCGAACTGCTTAAACCGGAGGCCCTCCACCGTGCCGTCGTTCAGGTTCACGTGGGAGACCTCAGCTACGTTCTTGTCGATGTCCTCTTTGACGCCGAAGCCGTGGTTCTGCGTCGTAACCTCAACCTCTCCGGTGACGAGGTTCTTCACGGGATGGTTGGCCCCGCGATGGCCGACAAACATTTTGTAGACCTCAAGCCCCGCCGCCAGGCTCATGAGCTGATGTCCGAGGCAGATCCCCAGTAGCGGCAGCTTCGTCTCGATCGCACGGCGAACGGTCTCTATCGCGCCGGGCATAGCGCGCGGATCCCCAGGGCCGTTGGAGAAGAAAATCCCATCCGGATTCCACGCCATCACTTCTCGCAGCGGCGCCGTTGCAGGAAAAACTCGCACGGCGCACCCAAGCGTTTCAAAAACTCGCAGGATGTTCAGCTTAACCCCGTAATCGTAGACTGCAATTCGACGCGCCCCCTCGGCGGAAAAGTCATATGCGGCGTCAGTCGTGACTCGCGAAGCCAACTCCAGCCCTTCCATCGATGGCCACTGCCGCGCCTTCGCGACAAGGCTTTCATCGTCGAGGTCGACCGAGCTTATGACCGCATTCATCACGCCCTCGGTGCGGATGTGCCTGACCAGCGTCCGCGTATCGATACCGGAGATACCCACCACTTTGTGCTGCTTCAGAAATGAATCGAGCGAGCCATCTGCATGCTGGTTTGAGTACCGCCGCGCAACAGATCGAACGACGAGGCCCGAGATCATCGGACGCGCAGACTCCATGTCGTCATCGCTGATGCCCGTGTTGCCGATATGCGGGTAGGTCATCATCATGATCTGCCCGTGGTAGGACGGATCCGAAGAAATCTCCTGATAACCCGTCATGCTGGTGTTGAAGCAAAGCTCGCCTCCGGTCTCGCCGGTATGACCAAAGCCTTGCCCGGTCACGACCGTGCCGTCAGCAAGGGCCATTTTGGCGGGAGGAAATGCGGGGTCGCCTTTACGAACGAGGTACATACGCTGCCGAGAGTACACGCGTTAATGGTTTTGACGAAAGGACACAAAAAAACCCTCCCGATACCTCCGGGAAGGTGCATAAAAAGCTGCTCTTATGGCGGGAGCCGGATATCGGCTTGAAGTCGTACTGCACGTGCTCCGTGCCTGGGTTCTAGATTCCGCTGCAGAACGCATCCTATAGAGACGCGTTCCCGAAAAAATGAAGTCGGTTCATCTTTAGGATGGCATCGACACGAACACCGGCGATTAAGGTGCTCCCCGTGACCAGGCATAACGTTCACCGGCGCGACGCAAGGTACACCACACGTTTAATGCTGTGTACCGCGGTCGTACTTGTGCTTGCGCTCGCGGTCGTCCGTGGATGGCCGCCTCCAGACGGTGAAATCGAGACGCCACCACCTTCGGAGCGGGAGATGATCGCGCTCGTTGCCGATGATATAATTCCGACAGCACGGCCTGCAGGTGCGCCTCCTCCCCTTGCACCGCGGATTCCCGTGGAAGTACCGAATGACACACCGCTTGAATTTCCCCATCTCGATTTCAACGTCGAGCTCCCGTCCATTGCATCCGGAGTTGCTAATGGGCTTTTAGAGGTGGGGGATGATGAGTTGGGCGGTGGATCCGCCGTTTATGCCCCACCGCGTCCGCTGCGCTTCGTCGAGCCGGAGATCACCCGGGAAGCCCGGCGACGCGGTATCCGCGCCCGCATCGTTGTGCGCGTGGATGTTGATGTGAACGGGAAGGTGACCGCTGCCGAAATCACGCTGCGCCACATGGCTGAGGGTAGAGCTGAGACCCAGCTCCAGGCAGTCGATCATGTCTCGTCTGGCCTGGAGGAAGCCGCTTTGACTGCTGCCAAGCAGTGGCTCTTCCGCCCGGCGCGCGACGGCGGGCAAGCCGTCCCGGCCCATTACGAGTTAACGTTCAGCTTCGGCGTCTGAGCATCGCCTCTAACGCTTGCAGCGCGAGTGCGAGGCGCCATATCTAAACGTCGCGCCATCTCGCATCCTCTATGTCCGCTTTTCGCCGGCCGTTCTGACGCGGCTGCCCCACGGACCACTCTTGGTGATAGGTCTTACCACTAACGGTTCGTTTGACCTCCCAATCTCTGCCATCCCCATTTCGGGATGTGGAGGTTCGAGACGACGGCGGGTTCGACCCCGGAATTCCGTTGCGTGTTGCGCGCAGTAGAGATACGGCTGCCCTGATGATCAGGTACAGGATGACAAGTGTAAGGACGAATTTCGCCATTCTCAGCGCACTACATCCGCGTCTTGCGGCTTCTTCTCCGGATTGAAATAGGTCGTTCCGTGGTGCCTTGTAGCCGCAACCTGGTGTAGCAGTTCGTCCAGCTCCTGCTCATTCTTGA
>CAZRTY010000225.1:0-3854 GCA_964603055.1 uncultured Rhodothermales bacterium
AGGGGTCACCCTTGATATTACATATGAAGCCGACTCCGCAGGCGTCGTGCTCGAAACGGGGGTCATAAAGTCCGTGGGTGCGGAGTTCAGCTTTCATAGGTACCTCCAGTGTCTGCTCATTCAGGTGTGGTGGGGAGGACCCGGGTGGCAAGCGCCATGTAGCGTTGATTTTCTACGTGACGGGTTGCGACGCGGGCACTTCATCGGTAGACGGCGCGGGGTCGCTCGGGGCCGTGCCGGATGTTAGCAGGAAGTAGCGCAGGCCGTCTGTTAGCGCGGTCGCGCTGGCTTCCAGGATGTTGTTGGAGACGCCGATCGTGTGCCAGGCTTTGCCGTCGGCACGGTGTTCGACGAGCACGCGGACGGTTGCCTCGGTGCCCTCATCGGGCGTGACGACGCGCACCTTGTAGTCGGACAGGCGGACGTCAGACAAGCCGTCGTAGAACTCGCACAGCGCGGTGTGCAGCGCCTTCGACAGGGCGTCGACGGGGCCCTTGCCCTCGGCGGCGACGAGTTCGCGCTGCGATCCCACGCGCACGACGATCGTCGCCTGATCGTAGGTGTCGCTGCCGCCGTTGCCGTGGCTGTGCACGTTAAAGCGCTCCATCTCGAAATAGTCGACGGGATCTTCCTGGATGTCGCGCACGAGCAATTCGAACGATGCTTCGGCGGCCTCGAAGGAGTACCCGCTGTGCTCGAGTTGCTTGAGGCGCTCGACAGCGCGGCGCGCAACGGATGCCTCATCGAGGTTGATGCCCAGCTCCTTCGCCTTGTAGCGGACGTTGCTCTGGCCCGACAGGTCGGAGACGAGCACGCGCCGCTTGTTGCCGACCGTCTCGGGCTCGAGGTGCTCGTAGGCGCGCGGCAGTTTCATGACGGCGGAGACATGCACGCCGCCTTTGTGAGCGAAGGCACTGCGGCCCACGTAGGGGCGGCTGTCGACCGGGTCGAGGTTGGCCACTTCGTCGACGAAACGTGAGACATCGGCGAGTTGACCGAGCTGCTCGGGCTCGACGCAGTTGTAGCCGAGCTTCAACTGGAGTCCGGGGATGATGCCGGTCAAATCCGCGTTACCACAGCGCTCGCCCAATCCGTTGATCGTGCCCTGCACGTGCCGCACACCGGCGCGGACGGCGTCGATGCTGTTGGAAATTGCGCAACCGCTGTCATTGTGCGCATGGATGCCCAGCGTGCCGTCGATCTGGCGGCGCACCGTCTGGACGACCTCGTAGATCTGGTGCGGAAGCGTGCCTCCGTTCGTGTCGCATAATACAATGACGTCGGCGCCGGCTTCCTTCGCCGTCTTGATCGCCGTCATCGCATAACCGGGGTCGTCGGCAAAGCCGTCGAAGAAATGCTCGGCGTCGTAGATCACGCGCCGCCCGGCATCCTTCATATATGCGACCGACGAGGCGATGAGCTCCAGGTTTTCATCGCGCGTGACGCCGAGAGCGACCTCCGCGTGGAGCGTCCAGCTCTTGCCGAACATCGCCACGACCGACGTCCCCGCCTGAAGCATCGCCTGCAGATTCGGGTCGTCCTCCGGCGCATTGCCGGCGCGGCGCGTGGATCCGAAGGCGCAGATTTTGGCGCGCTTCCAGTCCACATCCCGTGCGCGCTCGAAGAACTCCATGTCGGTCGGATTCGAGCCGGGCCATCCGCCCTCAATCACATCAATCCCAAATGCGTCGAGCCGTTGAGCGATTCGGATTTTGTCCTTCGCCGACAGGTTGACGTGTTCACCCTGCGTACCGTCGCGGAGGGTGGTATCGAAGAGCTCGATCGAGTTGGGAAGTTGCGTTTTCATTTCTCAGCAGATTGAGAGAGCGCGGAGGCTCCACGGATCGGGTCAGGCAGGCATGAGTCCGGCGCGGCGTGCGTATTCGAACACGCTTCCGGCGTCGAGGATGTCCGCCACGTCGCCCAGTGGACGAAGCAGATGCTCCTCTCCTTTCGTGATGTTGGTGAGTCGGCCGACGGTCGTGTCGATCTCGAGTTCGTCGCCGGTGTCGATGCGGTCGACAAGGCGCTCGAGCGATTCAAACGGTGCCACGAAGCCGCCGTCAACGGCGTTGCGATAGAAAATCCGCGCGTAGCTTTCGGCGACAACGGCCGTGCAACCGGCTTCCTGAAGCGCAAACGGAGCGTGCTCACGCGACGAGCCGCAGCCGAAGTTGCCACCACCGATGATGATCTTGAACTCGCTCGTGTATGAGTCGGGCTGCGTAAACGGAATGTTGCCGTGCGGCAGTCCCTGTCCTTCAACCGGTACGCCACTCAGCGCATATCGGCCGTACAGGCGTTTCTCGTCGGGCTTGGTGAGGCTGTAGACCAGATGTTCGGCCGGGATGATCTGATCGGTGTCGATCGCATCCCCCAACACGTAGGCCTTTCCTCGAATGATCTTTTCCATAATGATTTGAATTTCAAAGTTTCAGGCTGCGGTCCGTGTGGCATCGGTAACGCTTATACCAGTACCTCGCGCGGGTCGGTGATGCGACCCGTGATGGCGGATGCGGCGACGGTGAGCGGCGAGGCGAGGTAGACCGACGCCTGCTTCGAGCCCATGCGTCCAGGGAAGTTGCGGTTGGTCGACGAGATGACGACCTCATCGCCGTGCGTCCGGCCAAACGTATCCGACGGCCCGCCCAGGCATGCGGCGCAGCTCGCGCGGCCCATGAGGCAGCCTGCATCCTCAAAAATCTGATGTACGCTCACGCCGTCGACCATCGTCGTGTGCATCTCGCGGCCGATCTCCGTCGTCGCGGGCACGATGTACGTGTCGACCTTCACCTCATTGCCTTTGATCACGCGGGCAGCGGCGATAAAGTCTTCGAGCTTACCGCCGGTGCAGCTTCCGATGTAGGCGCGGTCGAGCTTCGTGCCTTCGACCTCGCTCACCGTCGCGCGGTTATCCGGGCTGTGCGGCTTGGCCACGACCGGCTCCATTTTCGACACGTCGTAGACGCGGTGCGAGTGGTAGCGGGCGGTGTCGTCGGCATAGACGGCCTCATACGGTACGTTCGTGCGGGCATCGACATAGTCGAACGTCTTCTGGTCCGGCGCGATGATTCCGTTCTTGCCGCCGGCCTCGATCGCCATGTTCGTGAGCGTCATCCGCTCTTCGATCGAGAGGTTGTAGACGGCCTGTCCGTCGAACTCTAGCGCGCGGTATGTGCCGCCGTCGCAGCCGATGTCGCCAATCACCATCAGGATGAGGTCCTTCGCCATCAGATACGGCGGGAGCTCCCCTTCAAACGTGAACTTCATCGTCTCGGGCACCCTCACCCAGATCTTTCCGGTGCCCATGATGAGCGCTGCGTCGGTATTCCCCACTCCCGTGGAGAACATGCCGAACGCACCCGAGGTGCACGAGTGGCTGTCGGTGCCGAAGAGAACCGTGCCGGGCCGGTTGAAGCCTTCTTCCGCGAGCGCCATGTGGCAGACGCCTTTATAGCGATCGGTGCCCACGTCGAAGTAGTGAGGGAGGTCCTGCTCCGCGGCAAACTCGCGGAGGATCTCCACATTCCGATTGGCGTGGTGGTTCTTCGTAAAGATGTAGTGGTCAGGGATGACAACGAGCTTGTCGCGGTCCCACACGCGTGCGTTGGCGCCGAACTCACGCTTGAAGATGTCGATCGTTGGCGGCCCACAGACATCATGTGTCATGAGCGTGTCGACATCGACCCATACGTTATCGCCGGGAGTCACGCGGTCGCGGCCGGCATGGCGGGCCAGGATTTTCTCTGTCAGTGTCATGGAGATAGTCAGGCAATAAAGCCGTTAAATGAGTTCATGATGCCGTGGCCGACGAACTTGCGGCTCTCTTCGTCTTCGCGGTACGCTTCGAGCTG
>CAZRTY010000226.1:0-3845 GCA_964603055.1 uncultured Rhodothermales bacterium
GGATCATCGGCCCCAACGGCTCGGGAAAGACGACGCTGCTTGAAATGATTGCAGGACGGCTAGAACCCGACTCTGGTGAGATCAATATTGGACAAACCGTCGTGGTTGGATACTACGACCAGGAAAGCAGAGCGTTAAACGACGACCTTCGCGCCATCGAGTACATCGAAGAGGTCGCTGAAAATGTCCGCACTGCGGATGGCCGTTTGATTACAGCGAGCCAGATGCTTGAACGATTCCTCTTCGTGGGTGCGGCACAGTACACCGAGGTGGGGCGGCTCTCGGGTGGAGAAAGGAGACGGCTCTACCTGCTTCGGATTCTGATGCAAGCGCCGAATGTGCTATTGCTTGACGAGCCCACAAACGACCTTGACATCCCAACGTTGATCGCGCTGGAAGACTATCTCGACGACTTCGACGGCACGCTCATCGTGGCTTCTCACGATCGATATTTTCTCGACCGCACAGTCGACCACATTCTCTGTTTCGAGCCGGACGGAGAGATCCAGAAGTATCCGGGTAACTACACCGCTTATCTGGAAGTCGCGGAACGGCAGCGATCCAAAAACGAGTCGACGCCAAAGAAAAAGGCAGAGCCACCACGGAAGCAGGCCTCGACCGTAGACTCCGATGATCAGCCGCGCAAGCTAACCTATAAAGAGCGGATCGAACTGAAGGATTTGGAAGGCCGCATCGCGGAAGCCGAATCGCGGATAGCCGCAATTGAAGCAGAACTTGCAGGTCCACCGGACGATGTGGAGCAGATCACGAAGTTGTCAGAGGAGCTAGGCAACGCATCGGCGCAGTTAGAGACTGATATCGACCGCTGGGCGAGCCTTGCCGAGCGTGATGGATAATAGACGGCTTCGGCTTCGACGGGGCTACCAGAAGTACGCGATCACCACGGCCAATAGGGTGAGTACGGCCGCGCTCTGGTAACGAAAATCTGCATACCAGGGTGCGTCAAATGCCGCGAGGTCCATGCGGAGAGTCTCTTTCGAATGCGTCACTCCACTCACCTGCTTGGAATCTGGCATATCGCCAGTCAGGCTGATTACGGTTATAAGTCCTAACGCGAAGACGAACATGGCAACACCCATATAGGTGTAATGTGGATCGGGCAAACCAGCCGAGGATAAAACACCGAAGACTTCTTTTATTACGAAGAGGGGCGCGCCTATCGACAGACCCGCAATGATCGTCCAGAACGCAGCCGGCGCCGTCATTCGCTTCCAGAAGATACCGGCCAGAAATACCGCTACGATAGGCGGCGTCACGTAAGAGAGCACGGACTGGAAATACTCGAAAAGGGTCTCAAAATGCGCGATCATCGGGGCATAGACGGCTCCGATAATCATGGCAACCCCCGTGACAATGCGACCCATACGGACAAGCGTGATGTCCGTAATCTGCGGCTTCTTCGGTTTGATAAAGTCAATCGTGACGAGCGTTGCGGCGGCGTTAAGCGCGGAATCAAGACTCGACATAATTGCGGCAATGAGCGCCGTTAGTACGAGGCCGCGGAAGCCCACCGGGAGCATGTCGAAAGCAAGTGTGGGGAAGACAAGATCGGGTGTGGGCAGGTCCGGGTAGAGAAGCACTGCAAACGCCCCCGGAAGGATCATGATGAATATGTTTGGGACCTTCAGGAAACCAGCGAAAAGTGCTCCTTTCCGTCCCTGATCGAGACTGGCAGCACCCAGAGTGCGCTGGACAATAAACTGGTTGAGCGTCCAGTAATAGAAGCCGAGCAGCAGCACGCCGAGGATTCCCGGCCATGGAAGAAATGGGTCGTCGACCGGCTTAATGAGCTCAAGGCGTTCGGTAGACAGAGCATCCATCATGGCTGCCCATCCGCCTACCGCCTGGAGGCCGAAGACGAAGATGACGATGCCCCCAATCGTGAGCAGAATTGCTTGGACCGTGTCGGTAACAACGACTGCTTTAAGGCCGCCCAGCATGGTATAGATGCCGGCCAACAGTGCCAGAAATGCGACCGTCTGCCATAGCTCGAATGCGGGAAAAAGGACCGAAAGGACGATCCCTCCCGCGTAAAGTGCACCCGCCGTATCGATAAACATGATGGCGAGGACTGTGAACACGGAGTACGCCGTCCTTGAGCGGGTGTCAAAACGGCGTTCTAAGTATTCAGGGATCGTGTATAGACGCGACCGCAGAAAATGCGGGAGCATAAAGACAGCGAAGAAGATCAGCACGACCGTTGCCGTCCACTCGTAGTTGAAGACGACGACTCCGTGCGCATAGGAGGCCCCCATGAGCCCGATGAAGCTCGCGCCCGACATGTTCGACGCAAAGAGCGAGAACCCTATCAGATACCAGGGAAGCGCCCTCCCCGCCAGGAAGTAATCATCGGCGCTTTCCTTGCCTCGGCTGACGTATAAACCGTGGGCGATTACGGCGATCAGGTAGATGATGACGATGGCGATGTCGAGCGGGAGAAGGCTAAACGACGGCATCGGAAATGATGGGATGGATTGCGGGCGGAGCTAACGGAGGTACGTGGACGAATGTGATGCTGAACCGCATCGGGTTCAACAGTCTGGGCCTTTCTTGAGTGCCGCTAACAAACAAAAAGGCGAGGAGACGACGCATTCGGCTGTCATCTCCCCGCCATACAGGCCTTAAGACCGGTTCCTCTCAATTGCAGGTTGCCTCGAAGCTGCCCTGCATCGTGTTGTCGAGTTCGTCAGCAACGTGAAAGGTCCCCGCTGCTGTAACCATGCTACCGGATATCTGAAGCAACGGCTCGTCGGGCCCCCCGTGTATGTCATTCCATGTGCCTTCCAGCCGAAATCTATGAGCCTCGATGACGGTGCCTTCGCCCTGGGAGACATTGCCCGTCTGGAAGCTTACCGAATGCATCAACATCTCGTTGACCTGGTTGCGCGAGGCGAAGACCTGGAATGCTTCGCCGTCGGGCATTTCGCCTTCACCGTATACCGTTTGATATTCGTCGTCCGTTTCGCCCGTGAGGTCACAGATCTCCACGGTGAAGTCGTATCGTGTTCCATCGAGTGTAATGGATCCCAGGCCGCGTGCGGAAGGATCTCCGTCAGAACTTGTTGAGTCGCCGCACGCCGTAAGTGCGAATAGCGTTACGAGCGCAAATCCAACTATAGAATAGTGATGCATGCCTCGGTTTGTCTGGAAGATGGTTATGAACAACCCGATTGATCGGGACGCCAACTAACCAAACACTCGAGGCAACCTCAACCCGAAGTCCCATCCAGTACTTTCATGGAGCTCATCAGTGGGCCGGTATTCGTATCAAACGCAATCGTAACACGTCACGGCGACGTCGTTCCTTCGGTGCCGGGGCTGCGTGCCTCCGAGCGGTCTCCATTACTTGACCGCGAGGTATTTCGCGACTCGCCAGCTGAAGATGATGCCGACCGGCCGGCGGCATCTCGTTGAGATCTGGATAGCGCGTAAACTATCCCGAGGCCGATCAGGATGAGGACGGCAGCGATAATCCACTCTTGTCCGACGCCGGCTGCCGTCAGCAGGAAGCCGACACCGATGATCGCGATGATATATCCGATGAGGTAAACGACGAAGTTGCCGGCCATGGCATATGCGGTCTTGTTCGTTGGATCAACCCGCTTGATACGCCACTCCGGTGACAGGCATCCGTAATAACCATGGACACTCTGCAACGAGCGCGTTACCCTCGTCCGCGAGACCCTTCGATGCCCGGCAGAGGGTCAGTTCGGATTGACGCCCTCAAGTACAACGGCCGGTTCGATCGGATAGAGGTCGACGGCATCTCCCGGCTGAAATCCTATCCGATTCGTCGTGTGCGCCAGATACTGCGAGCCATCGAC
>CAZRTY010000227.1:0-3841 GCA_964603055.1 uncultured Rhodothermales bacterium
CGTGGACGAGCGAGACATCAAAGGACTACACCAACCTGCGGCCGGGACGCTACACCTTCCGCGTCCGGGGGCGCGACGTCCATGGTAATGTAAGCCGCGAGGCGTCGATCCAGATCCATGTGCTGGCGCCGTGGTATCAGGCCGCATGGGCGAGGACGCTGTGGGCCACGTTTGGTGTGCTGGCAATCTGGGGCGTAGCCATCCGAGTAAATAAATTCCGGATCGAGCGCCTCCAGAATCGAAATGCAATGCTGGAAGAGGAGGTCAGAGAGCGAACACTAACGCTGAAGAACGCGAACGAACGCTTACAGCACGTCCTCGCGCAGAACAATGAGTTCGTCAGCATCGCGGCGCATGACTTGAAGAATCCGCTCGCCGGTATTCTCGGCCTCGCGAACATCCTGCTGGAAGATGACCTCGACGAGCGCGATCGAACCGAGTTCGTCGGGATGATCAGAACCAGTGCTTTGGGCATGACGGAGATCGTCGAGCAGCTTCAAGATGTAGAGCGGCTCGACCAGGGAGCGTTGAGGCTCGAAAAGCGGCACACCAACCTTGTCCCGCTCTGCGAGCAAGTTATCCAACGGAACGAGCTGCAGGCCGATCGGAAGAAGATCTCGCTCTTGATGGAATCGAGCTCCGGCGTCTACGCCGACGTCGATGAGCAGTACTTCCCGCGTATCGTCGATAACCTGCTCAGCAACGCCATCAAGTTTTCTCCCTCATATCGTCGTGTGTGGCTTCGAGTAGAGCGGGTTGAGAATGAGGCGCGCGTCTCCATCCGCGACGAGGGCCCTGGTCTTACACCCGCAGATCGTCAGAACATCTTCGGGAAGCTGCAGCGACTTTCGGCCAAACCTACAGCTGGTGAGAAGTCGACCGGGCTCGGACTTTACATCGTCCGGACGTTGGTCGAACTGCACGGCGGTACCATCAAGGTTGAGAGCGATGAGGGAGATGGGACGTGCTTCACCGTGGTTCTCCCGCTGAGCGACGACCTGCCGAGCGGCGACGGTGCCTCGCGCGAGGTGTCCCTCCCCGTTGCCGACCTCCGATGACGGTCCGGCGCTAACGTACTCCGACCGTCCGCGGCCACGGTTCAGCCGCGGGCCGTAGCCTCGGCTACTCTTCGCCTTTTCCGACTTCTGTGGAATCCCACGTGCGGCTGTTCCGATGCCGCTGCCAACGCTGTATCTTCCCCGGCTTGTACCCGCGGTAGACTCACATTTGTTTTCGACATGACGTTCAGAGAAGTCAAGCGCTTTCATCAGCCTAAAATCGAGCAGGAGATCCTCTCCTGGTGGAACGAAGCGCAGATCTTCAATAAAAGCCTTGAACGGCGCCGTAACGCGCCAACCTTCAGTTTCTACGAAGGCCCGCCCACGGCTAACGGCCGCCCGGGCATTCATCACGTCATGGCGCGGACGATCAAGGACACGTTCTGCCGCTATAAGACGATGAAAGGCTTCCGCGTGGAGCGAAAAGCCGGGTGGGACACCCACGGGCTGCCGGTTGAAATCGAAGTCGAAAAGGAGCTCGGCCTCGAGGATCGAAGCCAGATCGAGGAGTACGGCATCGAGAAGTATAACGCCGCCTGCCGCGAGAGCGTCCTCCGCTACAAAGGTCTGTGGGATGACCTCACGACGCGGATGGGCTACTGGGTCGACCTCGACAATCCATACATCACATTTAAAAACGAGTACATCGAGAGCGTCTGGTGGCTGCTCAAGCAGATCCACGACAAAGGGCTGCTCTACAAAGGCTACAAGATCCAGTGGTACAGCCCGGGCTCCGGCACTGTGCTGTCCTCGCACGAAGTGAGCCTCGGCTACCGCGAGGTGCAGGATCCGTCGGTCTACATCCGGTTCAAGGTGATCGGCCAAGAGAACACCTATTTCCTCGCGTGGACGACAACGCCGTGGACGCTGACTTCGAACGCGGGTCTGTCGGTTGGCCCGAACATCAAGTACGTGAAGGTCCGCCGCCTCGATGAGCAGCAAGCGGAGGAATTCCTCATCGTGGCGAAGGAGCGAGTCTCGATTCTGGGCGAGGACGTCGAGATCGTCGAAGAGTATGAGGGGACGGACCTTGTCGGCACGCGATATGAGCCGCTCTACGACTATTTCAAGGATGATGAGGAAGTGGATGGCGGCTGGCGTGTGATCCCGGCTGCGTTCGTGTCGACCGAAGACGGTACCGGAATCGTTCATACGGCGCCGGCTTTTGGTGCAGATGACTATGAGTCGGGAAAAGAGCACGGGTTGCCGCTGCTGAACCCGGTGGGCCCGGACGGCCGCTTTACCGACAAGGCACCGCTCGTTGCCGGCATGTGGTTCAAAGATGCAGACAAGGTCATCAACCGGGATCTACGCGAACGTGGCCTGCTCTTCAAGCACGAGACCTACCTCCACAACTATCCGCATGATTGGCGTAAAGGCACGCCGCTCATGAGTTACCCGGTTGAGAGCTGGTTCATCCGCACTACGGCCATAAAGGACCGCCTCATCGAGCTCAACGAGACCATCAACTGGCAGCCGAAGAATATCGGCGCGGGGCGCTTTGGGGAATGGCTCAAGAACAACGTCGACTGGGCATTGTCGCGCCGCCGTTACTGGGGCACGCCGCTACCGATTTGGCAGAGCGATGCCGACCCGGAGTACATCGAGGTAATTGGATCCATCGAAGAGCTGCGCGAGAAGTGCGGCGGGTCGCTTCCTGCCTCGAACGACGACCTTGATCTCCACAGGCCGTTCGTCGATAAACTGACGTGGCCGGCGCCGGAGCACGTCGGTGGGACCATGCGCCGCGTGCCGGACCTGATCGACGTGTGGTTCGATTCAGGTGCGATGCCGGTGGCGCAATGGCACTACCCGTTCGAAAACAAGGATCGCTTTGAGACCAGCTTTCCGGCGGATTTCATCGCCGAAGGCGTCGACCAGACCCGCGGTTGGTTTTACACGCTCCACGCGATCGGCGCGCTCGTCTTCGACAACGTTGCCTTCAAGAATGTTGTCGTGAACGGACTCGTGCTCGCTGAGGACGGCGAGAAAATGTCGAAGTCGAAAGGCAACGCGGTCGACCCATTCAAGACGATCGAAGAGCACGGCGCCGACCTGGTCCGGTGGTACATGATGAGCAACACCCCGCCGTGGGAGAATATCAAGTTCTCGGAGCGGGGCATGATCGACACGCTGCGGAAGTTCTTCAGCACGCTGCAGAACGTCTACTCGTTCTTCGCGACCTACGCAAACATCGATGGCTTCCGGTATGAGGAGGCGCGCATCCCCGTTGAAAAGCGTACGGAGCTCGACCGCTGGATCATAAGCCGTCTTAACACGACGATCAGCGCCGTAGATGAGGCGCTGGACGCATACAACCCGACGCAGGCCGCGCGCGCTGTTGAGACGCTTGTGGAGGAGTTTTCCAACTGGTACATCCGCCGTTCTCGTAGACGTTTCTGGAAGGAAGGCGACGATAACTCGAAGCTCGCCGCTTATCAGACGGTGTACGAGTGTCTGATGACCGTCTCGAAGCTGTCGGCGCCCATCGCACCTTTCTTTGCCGAGTGGCTCTACACGTCGCTAACGGAGGTCACGAAGAGCGAGGAGGTAGAGTCGGTGCACTTAACCGACTTCCCGGCCGTGGAGGACGCCGCCGTTGATCTCGATCTCGAGCGCAAGATGGGCCTGGCGCGGACCGTCTCGTCGATCGTTCTCGCGCTCCGGAACGAAGCCGCCATCAACGTGCGCCAGCCGCTGCCCCGCGCGATGGTCGTCACCGACGCCCGCGTGGCCGAGGCTGATGTCGAATCCGTGCGCGAGATTATCCTCGACGAAGTCAA
>CAZRTY010000228.1:0-1574 GCA_964603055.1 uncultured Rhodothermales bacterium
TCGGAC
The DNA here is from genome assembly GCA_964603055.1 of uncultured Rhodothermales bacterium. Lineage (GTDB taxonomy): Bacteria > Bacteroidota > Rhodothermia > Rhodothermales > CAZKDQ01 > CAZRTY01. Next base: position 7 of record CAZRTY010000228.1, read on the forward strand.
GCAACGCCCGGCGCACCGTCTTGCATCCACGGCGGATTGCCGTAGTGTTCGCGTGCCTTATGCTCCGGCACGCTCGACTGAAACACGATCCGATCGCCGTCGGGCGACCACTGCGGAGACGCCGCGCCGAACTCAAACGAGGTGATCTGCCTGGGCTCGCCGCCTAAAAGCGACAACACGAAAAGCTGCGGACCGTCGTCGGTTCGGCGGACGAACACGATTTCCTCACCATCGGGATGCCAGGCCGGGCTCGACGCGCCGTCTCTGGCGAATGTCAACTGCCGCGCCGAAGCCGAGCCACCGGCCGAGGTCATCCACAGCTGCTGTTCGTAGCGAAACCGCTCACCCCCCTCATCACCGTCGTCGACGATCGTACGAGCGGTGTAGACGATATTCCGTCCGTCCGGCGATAGCTCGACGCTGCCGAGCTGTACGATGCGTAGCAGATCGCTCGCGACGATCGTGTCGCCGCCACCCTGGGCGGACGTTGATGCTGGAGCAGCAGCGAACGGAAGAAAAAGAACGAGCCAGAGAACGAGCGTCCGGGGCATGAATCAGTCGGGAGAAGGCGGATAAACACGTGCCACAACTTACAAGGCTTCGTCAATGAGTCGCAACGAGATACGAACCCCGGCCCGAACCTGTACGTGATCGTAACCGGGTCGACACGCCGCGCCGGTATATTCGAACGCTTGGCGTGCTGGGGCATATGACGGGCATTCAATTAATGTCCCAGACCATGAAACTGCACTATAGCGAGTACGGCAGCGGCGAGCCGCTGATCATCCTTCACGGATTTCTCGGTGCGTCCGGCAACTGGCACACGCTATCGCGCAATGTCTTCGCCGAGCACTTCCAGGTGTACGCCGTCGACCAGCGCAACCACGGCCGGTCGCCGCACGACAACCGCTTCGACTACGAGGCGATGGCCGAGGATCTCGCGGCGTTTATGGATGAGCACGGCATCGATAAGGCGCATCTGTTAGGCCACTCGATGGGCGGAAAAACGGCCATGTATTTCGCCACGATGTACCCCGAACGTGTGCTGCGTCTCGTTGTGGCGGATATGACACCCAAGGAGTACGAGCCTCAGCATAACGATATTCTGGAGGCGCTCAAGCGGGTGGCCTTCGATGTTCATACAAGCCGCGAATCGGTGGACGAAGTGCTTGCCGAGACGATCGCTGAGATTGGGACGAGGATGTTTCTGATGAAGAACCTCGCTATCGACCGCGATACGAAGCAATACAGCTGGCAGATGAACCTGGAGGTGCTCGACAAGCATTATGACAAGTTGAATCAGGCGATGCCGGACGATGCGCGTTTTGATGGACCCGTGCTGTTCATCCGTGGCGGACGATCCAATTATATTCGTGATGAGGATCGTGATCTCATCGAACATCACTTTCCGAATGCCCGCGTGCTCACAATAAAGGATGCAGGCCATTGGGTTCATGCCGATCAACCTGCTATATTCGGCGAGAGCGTTGTGACGTATCTGCAGAGGGAGGATTGACAGGACTGAGACGTTGATAATCCGGCAGTCGCAGATTGTCGGCTCCTCGAGC
>CAZRTY010000228.1:1674-3817 GCA_964603055.1 uncultured Rhodothermales bacterium
GCCAGCGCGAGCTGTCGATTATCTTCCTCATCTGGGCTGTCACGCTGCTGCTGACCGGCGCCGGGCGCTACAGCGTAGACGGGATGATGAACCGGCGCACCGCCGGCACCGCTCACTGATCGACGATCCGCAAAGGCACATCGAAGAAAGACCGAACGGTCTCCGATTACCGAACTTCCTAACCGCCGCGTCTGCTGAACCGATCGATCTACGGTTCGTTGCAGGCGCGGCGGTCGCGTTTTGCCCCTACGCCGTTCTATTGCCGACGTATTTCCGGCACGGCACCCTCTCCAAGATTTACCCCAAACCGATCGATGTCATCTCTGCATCAAAAGCTGTCTGAGGAACTCAGCCGCCGAATTCTATTGCTCGACGGTGGGATGGGCACCCTCATTCAGGATCACAAGCTCAAGGAAGACGACTTCCGCGGCACGCGCTTCGCCGATCATGCCACCGAACTCCGCGGGAATAACGACCTGCTTTCGATCACGCAGCCGGATATCCTCCGCGGTATTCACGAGGCCTATCTCGAGGCGGGAAGCGACATCATCGAGACGAATACGTTCAACTCGACTTCGGTCTCGCAGGCTGACTACGGGCTCGCTGACCTCGCCTATGAGCTCAACGTTGCGTCGGCGCGGCTGGCGCGCGAAGCGGCCGACCGCTACTCCACGGCCGATCATCCGCGATACGTAGCCGGCGCCATCGGCCCGACCAGCAAGACACTCTCGCTTTCGCCTGATGTCTCGGATCCCGCGTTCCGCGCCATCTCGTTCGACGCCCTTGCCGAGGCCTATCGCACGCAGATCAACGGCCTGATTGACGGCGGCGTCGACATCCTTCTCGTCGAGACCGTATTCGACACGCTCAACTGCAAGGCAGCCATTTATGCCATTTCCGGCGTGTTCGAGGAGCGAGGCGCAACGCTACCCGTCATGATCTCAGGCACGATCGTCGACCAGAGCGGGCGGACGCTCTCCGGGCAGACACCCTCGGCGTTCTGGTATTCAATCAGTCATACGCCCTCGCTGCTGTCGGTCGGACTCAACTGCGCGCTCGGCTCGGCCGAGATGCGACCGTTTGTTGAGGAGCTCTCGCGTGTGGCCACGGTGCCTGTCAGCCTGTATCCGAACGCCGGCCTGCCCAACGAGATGGGTGGCTACGACGAGACGGCCGAGTACATGGCCGAGCAGATCAGCGACTACGCCGACGCCGGTTTCGTCAACATCGTCGGCGGTTGCTGCGGCTCGACGCCGGAGCATATCCGCATGATGGCAGAGGCCATTCGCGACCTCCCGCCGCGCGTTCCGCCGAAGTCCACCGGCCACACGTCACTCTCGGGCCTCGAGCCGCTCGTGATCCGTCCAGAGACAAACTTTGTCAACATCGGCGAGCGAACGAACGTCACCGGCTCACGGCGCTTTGCCCGCCTGATCAAGGAAGACGATTACGAGACAGCCGTCTCTGTGGCGCGGCAGCAGGTCGAAAACGGCGCCCAGCTGATCGACGTCAACATGGACGAGGGCATGCTCGACAGCAAGGAGGCGATGACGCACTTTCTGCGGATGATCGCGTCCGAGCCGGATGTCTCGCGCGTGCCGATTGTCATCGACTCGTCGAAGTGGGAAGTCATCGAAGCCGGACTCAAGTGCGTGCAGGGCAAGGGGGTCGTGAACTCGATTTCACTCAAGGAAGGGGAGGAGGAGTTCCTCGATCACGCGCGCAAGGTGCGCCGCTATGGCGCCGCCGTCATCGTGATGGCGTTCGACGAAGAAGGGCAGGCCGATACACTGGAACGGCGCAAGGTGATCTGCCGCCGAGCGTACGACTTGCTGACGAAGGACGTCGGCTTCCCCCCCGAAGACATCATCTTCGACCCAAACATCTTCGCGATTGCCACGGGGATAGCCGAGCACAACCGCTACGCAATCGACTTCATCGAAGCCACCCGCTGGATCAAGCAGAACCTGCCGGGCGCGCGTGTTTCAGGCGGCGTCTCCAACCTGTCGTTCTCGTTTCGGGGGAACGAACGCGTCCGCGAGGCCATGCACTCGGCGTTTCTATACCGAGCCATCGAGGCCGGTATGGACATGGGCATCGTGAACGCCGGCCAGATCGAAGTCTACGATGAAATCGAGCCGGT
>CAZRTY010000229.1:0-3811 GCA_964603055.1 uncultured Rhodothermales bacterium
TTCTGGTCGAGGAAGACGGCCGCCCGCGCTGCGTCTCATGCAACCTTTGCGCGCGCGCCTGCCCTCCAATGGCCATCTCGATGCAGTCGCACGAAGTGGAGCACGTGAAGGAGCGCGAACCCGCGTGGTTCGAAATCAACATGCTCCGTTGCATCTATTGCGGCTACTGCGAGGAGGTCTGCCCCGAAGAAGCCATCGTAATGTCGAAGGAATACGACCTCACGTTCCAAGGCCGCGATGAGGCCATCTTCGGACTCGACCGGCTTCTCGTTCCCAAAGAACGGCTAAAAGAACGTCTCGACTACCTGGAGACCTACAAAAACCCGCAGTCGGGCGAGCACTGGGAGTATCGCAAGGACAACAACATCCACAGCGTGAAGGACCAGCGTTTCCTCAACTGGCTCGCCGACGAAGGGCTCAAGGAGATCGAAACGGAAGCGGCCGCTCAAACGCCGGTGGCCGTCGATCAGGGCTGGGGGGCAGATCGCCACGGCCCGCCAACGAACCCGTACCGAGACGCATAAGGATGGATGGTCGCGCTCTGAGAGGGAGGCAAGGGCAGGAGGTAGATTTCCAGGCGCTCGTCGATCAGCTGGAGTATCTGATCGACGAAATAGATATGCTGCGGCCCGTGCTCAACGAATATGAGGACGAGGCCTTCGCTGAACGGCCACGTCCGCAGGACTTATCTGTAAAGCAGCTTTATGGTGGAATCGTCGTCGTTAACAAGCGCGTCAGGCAGGCGATCGATCAGCATCAGGCCGGCGTCGTCGCCGCGGCTTTCCTGCAAGATTCCGATTTCGAGGGATGGAATGCCAAGGCCCTCGACGACATCTTGGTAGAGCTCCGAGACACGCGCGAGGAATTGGTCGCCGCGCTGAGGCAAAACGAATCCACACTCGAATCAGCAGCGCACATCGCAAATGCAGTCGTAATGGTTGACTTACGCTGCCAGCAACAGGCGGCCGAACGATTGTTTGATATGCAGCGGATCGGATTCGGTTGAGATCGGGACTCCGCAACTGATATCAGATCGGTAACGCACGTTCCCGGGCTGGTTCGCCCATCTGGTTGAAGAATGGTCGAATAGGCAAAAGATAGGGGCGGATGGTCGCATAAACGGACTCGGCAGTCGTTAATTTGGCTGGCGGAAAGTTCCGCTCATTCGAGATGGGGGCCGGTCTGAATGGCCGCACGCGGGCTTACATACGAGCAGTTGATGGCGTCGGTGCAAGGCGGAGACTTTGCACCGCTCTATTTTTTGTACGGGGAAGAGACGTTTCTCGTCGAAGAGGTCCAGCGGCTGATCATCGACCGTGCGCTCGAGCCTCACGAGCGTGACTTCAACCTGGATATTGTTTACGGCAGCGACGCCGACGTTCGGCATGTGCTTTCGCTCTGCTCGGGCTATCCGGTGATGGCGCAGCGCCGCTTGGTGGTGGTTCGGGAGTTCGAGCGGCTGGAAGACAATCGTCTGTTTACATCCTACGCCGAATCCCCGAATCCGACAGCCGTTGTCGTTCTCGCCTGTAACGGAAAGCCGAACCTCAACACTCATCCCTACCGAGCGCTGAGACAGCACGCGGCGGCGGTAGAGTTCAAGGCGCTGCGGGATCGGGAAATGCCGGGGTGGGTGCAGACTCGCGCGAAGATGATGGGGCGAAATCTCGAGCCCGAGGCGCTGCATGCATTTGTTGAGTTTCTCGGGACGGACCTGAGATCTGCTGTCACTGAGCTCGAAAAACTTATCACCTTCGTCGGTGAGCGTAACACGATCACAGTCGACGACGTCGTACGTGCAAGCGGCCAGACGCGGGAGATCAGCGTATTTGAACTACAAAAGGCGGTGGGCAGTGGCAGACATAATGACGCAGTTCGAATCGGGGAACGGTTGTTGCAACACGCTTCCAATCCGTACGGGGAAACGCTGATGATCGTGTCGATTCTGGCATCGTTCTATACGAAGGTGTGGCGGCTGGGTCCGCTCGTCGCACAACGCTTGCCTGATGCGCAGATCGCTCGCGAGATCGGTGTTCCTCCATACTTTTTGAGCGAATATAAGTCGGTACTGGGGCGGATCGGTGGTGCAGGAATCCAGCAGGCTTTTGCGACGCTGCTGGCGGCCGACTTTGAACTGAAAGGTGGATCCACGCGGGATCCACAATCCATACTTTATCTGACCCTGTCGCGCCTCACGGCGGCTCGACGCTAACGTGGGGGTCGGCTTGACAAGGGATCACCTGACTGCCGGGATGGCAGTTCTAAAATGAATGACGATGACAAAACCTCTCATTCACCATAAAGAAATTCGGGCGCGCAAAGCGAACCCGAATAACAGACACTTCGATCAACTCAGCCAGTTGTCCGACGAAGACCTGATGTCGCATTTTCAGGCCGGCACGGTTGAGGCGTTCGATATTCTGGTCAGTCGATACAAAGATCCACTGACGAATTATATCTATCGCTTCCTCGGCGATATGAAAGAGTGCGAGGACTTACTGCAGGAAACCTTCCTCCGAGTCTATCGCAACCGACATTCATACCGCCGGATCGCCAAGTTCTCGACGTGGCTGTACACGATTGCGGGTAACCTGGCGCGCTCCGAGTATCGCAAACGTAAGCGCCGCCGCCTGTACTCGCTTCAGTCCGTCAACCGAGACGATGAGGAGTATGAGGTGGAGATTCCGGACGAAACGTTTCTGCCGGACAAGCACACCGACAGCACCATCCAGGATTTCTTTATCCAGGAGGCGCTGAAGCAGATCCCGGAGGAGTTTCGCGAGGTTGTCGTTCTGCGGGACGTCCAGCAGCTCGCCTATGACGAGATTGCAGAGATCACCGGCCTGCCCATGGGCACGGTCAAGAGCCGTATCAACCGTGGACGTACCAAACTGCAGCAGCTCCTGAAAGACGTCTACGTGCCTGCGCGCGACTGAGGCCTCAGGTTTTCCCTGACGTTTGAATAAGAAGGCCGGGCGGGATCCTCCGCTCGGCCTTTCTGTTTGTCTAGCTGAATTTTGCAGGTAAAGGATGCACGTAACGGACTATGTGCGATCGGTACGACACCTCAGACGCTGACGACGATAAGTATTCGAGCATGGACGAGCTCCTGTGCGAGTACGTGGATGGCACGATGGATTGTGTCACCCGCCGTGCATTCGAGGAGCTGTTGCAATCCGACCTCGAGTTCGCCGAGCATGTCAACGAACTGATGCGGACGCGGGCGATTCTGTGCGATTATCGATGGCGCATGAACGCTCCCAACGGATTCAGCGGTCGGCTGCAACGAGAGCTCACGGATGAGATGATGCGGGCTCAAGAGCCGATTCTCACCGAAAACAGCCATCGTCTCCGCCAGGCTACCATGTTAAGCTCGATAATGGTCGCGATGCTGTTGGCCGGCTTGATGAGCGGTTCGCTTCTGGCGGACACCGAGACCGTCCGCGCCCAGCAGTCGGGCCTCGTGAGTACTGAGATTAACGGTGAGCCGTCTACCTTTTATTCGATCGATCGCGAGCCCGTTAGTCGAGTCTGGCAATCGGGCTTCGGCTTTTCTGGATTTCGGCAGTCATCTGCGTATCTCCCAGCGAACGACAGCCTGAGGCCACGTCTTGAAAATGCGGCGGAGCGCTCGTTTCGCCTCGTTCAGCCTTGACAACCCAAGACGCGGGTCCGTATTCTTGGCGCCCCTTTCGGGCCCTTAGCTCAGGGGTTTAGAGCGCTCGCCTCACACGCGAGAGGTCACTGGTTCAAATCCAGTAGGGCCCACAGACAGCCGCCTCGTGCGGCTGTTTTCATTTGGGGACGTTGT
>CAZRTY010000230.1:0-3799 GCA_964603055.1 uncultured Rhodothermales bacterium
AAAGCGGCACCCGGAGCGCTCCGAGTACCGCAACCCGCGTTCACGCTTTATTCATAGTCAGGTGCCGCATGCTCCGCTTGTAGCGCTCAGCGGCTTCGATCTCAAGCGCGATAACAAGGATCAGTATCGCCGCGTCATTCGCCTTGCCCCGAGCGTACGCCTTCGCCGCCCGCCTGTGCAAATGCTTCGGCATGGCCGGCGTCTTCCAGTAATGCCTGTCCGGCTTCTGGAACCACTTGATGCAGCCGAGCGCTGCCGCCCTGTAGCGGGCCGAGCGCGCCCATCGCATTATCTCATCCGTGGCGTCGAAGATGTCGACCTTCTCCGCACGTTCGGCAAGGCCCGCCACGCCTGCGTCCTCGTGGACCATCAGCCGGTGACGATCAAGTAATTCACACATGGCATCAGTATTTAGCAACCCGTCGACCCTCATCAATCCACGCGATCAGCTCGCCGCGCCGGATGCCGACCATCGGTTGAAGGATGCGCAGCTTCTCAGGACCGGCGGCCGTGAGCGCGTGGTTCGGGACGATCCGGCCGCCGGTAGGAGGAACGAATAATTCCGGCCCGCGCTCGCCAACGAGGTACGGCACATGGCCCATCACCGGCCCTCCCATCGCCCGCCGCCCGATGCCGGCAAGGTCCATGAAGATGCCGCCGATCGACAGGCCTGAGCCGAGCCCGAGCACGCTGAGCACACCCTTCAGAGCTACCGCCTTCGCTATCGTGGCCGTAATGTCGGCAATGACGCGGGCCAAGACGCGCTGCATCATGGCGCCAAACGACTGCACAATGTCTGTCATGCTCTTGAAGCCGTCCTCGAGCATGATCACACCCTCCACGACGCGCCCGATTCCGTAGGCGAAGTGATCCGCGAACATCTCCCCGATGTGGAGGCCGAGCTGCTGCATCCGCGTCATCCCTTCGGCCACCTGGTCGTTCGCTTCGCGCAGTTCGTCCGTTCGCACGCGGGCAACCTCCAGACCGCCGGCCAGCACTTCGAGCCCAGCGCCCGCCACGCGTGACACCTCACCCATGCGCTGGATACTATCGGCCGCGCCCCCGATCCCCGAGCCGCCCGACACGCCCGGCACATCTATGTCGGGCACCGCCGCGCCAATCAGATCCTTCACCTCCCCTGAAGCCCGGCGCACATAGTCACCGAGAGACTTAAACTCCTGCCTCGGCTTCGTAAGGTCGATGCCCTGCATCATACCTTGCAGCCCCGCTTGCGCCACCCGTGCCGCGTCTGCAATCTCCGGCTTAATGAAGCGGAAGAATGACTCAAACCCGCTCGCAATCGAGCTGAGCGCGGCGAGGGATATCAGTTTGTACTGCTCAAACGTGTACCTCCAGTCCTCGACAAGGGCATCCCAGTTATCGACCACATACCAGGCCGCCGCCCCAAGTGCCGTGAGCGCGGCGATCGTGAGCGTGATTGGCGAGGTGATAAGACCGAAGCCCGCCGCGACGACCGGCAACACCTTCAGCATGCCGCCGAGCGCAACCAGTACCGGCCCCAACGCCACCGCCAAACCCGTCACGACCAGAGCCGCCCGCTGAATGACAGGATTAAGCTCCTGCCACCATCCAATGAGCGAGCGCACATGATCGGCCACCGAGCGCAGAACCGGCACCGCATGTTCACGCATTGCCCCGACAAAGCCCTCGATGACCGGAAGAAACGCCCCCGTGATCTCCCGCCCCACCGCCTTCATCTCCGCACCAAGATTCTGAATCTGAATGCGGAAGCGGTCGGCGCTTTCAAGCGCGTCTGAGTCGAGTACCAGCCCGAGCTCGTGCGCCTCCCGTGCATACCGCTCGACTGCCTCGCTCCCCATGTCGAGCACGGGTGCCAGAAGACTCGCACGCCGCCCGAAGATCCGCATGGCGAGTGCGTTACGCTCCGTCACGTTCTCAATCCGGGAGAGCCCACCGATCAGCTCCGGCATCAGCTCATCCATCGACCGGATGTTACCACCGGCATCGCGGATGCTCACGCCCAGCATTGCGATCGACGCCGCGACGCCCTCCGACTCATCACCTGTCGCCCGTAGCCGCCGCGTCAGGCCCTCCGCCGCCCCCGAGAGCGCGCCCGCCTCCGTACCGGCATTACGTGCGATGTGCTCAAACTCCTGAAGCGTGTCGGTTGAAAGCCCGGTTGCAGCAGCCGTCGAGCTGAGAGACGATGCGTAGTTGCCGAGCTGCACCGCCGCCCCCGTCGCCGCTGCACCCGCCGCAAGGATCGGCCCGGTAACAAACTTCGACATGGCCGTGCCGAGCGACGTGAGCCGCTTCTGAATCGGCTCCAGCGAGCGCTGCATATCCTTCATCCCCTTCTGTAGGGGAGCAAGGTCAGCGCCGAACCGAACAACAAGTTCTCCAACAGTCATGATGCGCCTCAGTTACCAGTTGTGCTTTTCGCATAGTGCGCGCGGATCGCAGATCGAACGCCCGCCATCGGATCGCCGCTCATCGGAGTTGCAGCCGCCGCCTGCCTGATCTCATCGTGATCCGCCCCGAGCGACTCGTAACCGTGCGCAGCCCTCGCCTCGTTGACCGTGAGAAACGCGCCCCCGGTCGCGACGCGCATCCGCTCGAACATCTTGTTCACGTCCTCCGACAGTGCCTCGATCTGATCTCGGTCATAAGTAAGCTCCGCCCCGTAGAGTTCGCCCAGCCACTCGTTCAGCCCGCCCAGCACCATGTCGACCAGCGGAAGCACCGTGAGCAAATACGTCTGCCGGATCTCCGAATTAACCCCCGAGTCCGTGAGGCTCCCCGCCTTGCGATCTCCGACCAGGACAGGCGGCACACCGATAACCGATGCAATGTGCCGCGCCATCTGCTCAGACGCCCCGAGAAAGTCGGCATCCTTCAACGTCATACCCGACTCCTTGAAGTCGAACGCCCCACTCAATACTTGAGGCAGCCCCTTACGACTCTGATCACGCGTCCGGGCGTCCACCTGCTCCTGTGCAAAGGCGACCTGCTCCGGCGAAAGCTGAGCCTGCCCGTCGGATAGACGCGGCATGAAGTAGCCCGGCACCCGGCCACCGCCGGCCGATAGCGACCGGTTCCAGTCATCAGCCGACTGCTGCATCTCAAGCGCACGAAGCGCACCCCCGAGAAGCGGAAGACCACGCCCCGAGTTCGGATCGGGATTGTAAACGCGGATGCAATACACCTCGTCCGTATCGTAGACCACCGAGCGCCCCGCCCGCGTGTGGAAGCGGTAGCCCAGAAGCTCCCCATTGCCGCCGTGAACCACATCCTCGAAACGGCCGGGATTCAGTAGCGTGAGCGATCCGCCCGACGCCGTAGGCTTGCCACGGTTCGGCCCCGTCGCCGGAGCCCGCCGAAGAAAGTACAACTCCCCCGCACAGTAGAGGTGAGCCACGATCTTGTCCATCAGCTGCCCCGGCGACGGACGCCGCAGAAGACCAAGCATCTCGTGATCATCGGCCAGCTCACCGCCGACGCGAACCGCGTACGGAACGGACGCCATCAGCTGAGCGACCAGGCGAAGACTCCGCGACGCAACCGGGCTCGCGTAGGCCATGCGCGCAATCTCAGCGAACGCCGGCGCACCCCACGTCGTGCGCAGCGGGATAAACTGCACAGGAGGTGCCGGCACCGGCCCCGCTAAAAACGATTTGATGCTGTCGAGCCAGTTCATAGCACTTCTCATGCTTGTTTATCAACGCATACGTCAAAGCCCCGAGCGCCCGGCCGCGTGCACAGTTCCCGCTCGTATTTGTCGCGAACCTCGAGCTGAGCGGCCAGCCATTCATCCGGC
>CAZRTY010000231.1:0-3786 GCA_964603055.1 uncultured Rhodothermales bacterium
TCATCACGCGCCGCCGACCGTGGTCCGTAAAAACACCGAGGCCGGCGACCACCCATGGGTCACCGGCCTCAGTTTTACCACCTAGTGCCGTTTCGACGTCTCCGCCAACCGCGAGGTATGCGTGTTCGTGCCGAACCGCAAATACCGCCGAAGGATGTAGAGCCGCCGTTCGGGCAAATAGATCAGACGACGGATCGAGACTATAACAGCCGACGATCCAGCTCATCTTGATTACCTGCGTGTTGGTTACTTCGCATCCTGCTGTGCGATGCTGGCCTGTGCTGCCGACAGGCGTGCGATCGGCACGCGGAAGGGCGAGCAAGACACATAGTCCATCCCGATATCGAAGCAGAATGTGACCGACGACGGATCGCCACCGTGCTCGCCGCAGATACCAATCTTGAGGTCGTCCTTCGTTTGACGACCGCGCTCGGTACCGACGCGAACGAGCTGCCCAACGCCGTCCTGGTCGAGAACCTGGAACGGATCGAACGGCAGGATCTTCTCTTCGATGTAGTACGGCAGGAATTTGCCGGCGTCGTCACGGCTGTAGCCGAATGCCATCTGCGTGAGGTCGTTCGTCCCGAAGGAGAAGAACTCGGCTTCTTTGGCAATCTGGTCGGCCATGAGCGCGGCACGCGGGACTTCGATCATGGTACCGACGAGGTATTCCACATCGGCTCCTTTTTCTGCGAAGACCTTCTTTGCCGTGGCATCGATGACACGCTTCTGGTCGGCAAACTCTTCGACCGTACCGATCAGCGGCACCATGATTTCAGGCAGCACGCTGACGCCTTCCTGCTTCAGCTCGACGGCGGCCTCAATGATGGCGCGCGTCTGCATCTCGGTGATCTCCGGGAAGGTGATCCCAAGACGACAACCGCGGTGGCCAAGCATCGGGTTGAACTCGGCGAGTGCATCGACTTTCGCCTGGACCTCATCGACGGATACGCCGAGATCCGATGCCATCTCCTGCTTGCCCTTCTCGTCGTGCGGAAGGAACTCGTGCAGCGGCGGATCGAGCAGGCGGACGGTGACCGGCTTGCCTGCCATCGCGCGGAAGATGCCCAGGAAGTCGTCCTTCTGATAGGGAAGCAGTTCTCCGAGTGCTTTGCGGCGCTCTTCGACCGAGCTCGCCAGAATCATCTTGCGAACGCTGCGGACGCGGTCGCCTTCGAAGAACATATGCTCCGTGCGGCAAAGGCCGATGCCTTCGGCACCAAACTCGAGCGCTTTCTCGGCGTCGTGCGGTGCGTCGGCGTTGGCGCGCACTTTCATCGTGCGGAACTCATCGACCCACTCCATGAAGCTCGCGAAGTCGCCTGTGAGCTCAGGTGCAACCAGGTCTTGCTCGCCGGTGATGACCTCACCCGTGGAGCCGTTCAGTGAGATCCAGTCGCCTTCATGAACGGTGACGTCGCCATTGGTGAACGACTTGTTCTTGTAGTTGATGACGATGTCATTGCAACCGGCAACGCAGGGCTTGCCCCATCCGCGTGCTACGACGGCGGCATGGCTCGTCATACCTCCACGCGAGGTAAGAATACCGGTTGCGGCGTCCATTCCGCCGACGTCTTCCGGGCTGGTCTCGATGCGAACAAGGATGACCGGCTTGCCGTCGTCGCGCGCGGCCTCGGCGTCCTCAGCCGTGAAGACGACCCGGCCCACGGCGGCGCCCGGGGAGGCGGGGAGACCACGGCCGATCACTTTATTCTGATAACCGGCTTCATCGGCGAAGCGGGGGTGCAACAGCTGATCGAGGTGCGTCGGCTCGACGAGCTCCTTGACGGCCGTCCGCTTGTCGACCATTTTCTCGCGGACCATATCGACAGCGATCTTGATGGCCGCCGTACCGGTACGCTTGCCGTTGCGGGTCTGGAGGATGAAGAGCTTACCTTCCTGCACGGTAAACTCAATGTCCTGCATGTTGCTGTAGTGATTCTCGAGCTTGTTGATCGTTTCGATCAGCTCTTTGTAGGCCTGCGGGAATTCCTCGGCCATGCGGGAGATGTCTTCCGGCGTGCGGATACCGGCCACAACGTCCTCGCCCTGAGCATCGATGAGGAACTCGCCGTAGAGCTTGTTCTCGCCGGTTGAAGGGTTACGGGTGAAGAGCACGCCCGTGCCACTGTTCGCGCCCATGTTGCCGTAGACCATCGCCTGGACGTTCACGGCCGTGCCGATGAGCCCGGTAATCTTGTTGATGCGGCGGTACTTGATGGCACGGTCGCTGTCCCACGAGTTGAACACCGCGTTAATCGAGAAGCGGAGCTGCTCCATCGGATCTGCGGGGAACATGTAGCCCGTGCGCTTACGGTAGATCGCCTTATAGCGGTCGACCAGCTCGCGGAGGTCGGCGGCGGTGAGGTCGGCATCATCCTCGACACCCCGCTCTTCCTTCAAGGCTTCCATCGCCTCTTCGAAGAGCTCGTGCGGAACGCCCATCACGACGTCACCGAACATGTCGATGAAACGGCGATACGCATCGAATGCGAAGCGCTCGTTGTTCGTCTTCTTGACGAGGCCTTCGACGACGGCGTCGTTGATACCAAGGTTGAGCACCGTATCCATCATGCCGGGCATCGAGACGGCGGCACCACTACGGACCGAAACGAGCAGCGGGTTCTCCGCATCGCCAAATCCGGCACCCATGGCCTCCTCGAGGTGACGAACACCTTCGCGGACCTGCTCTTCAAGACCTTCCGGCCATTCATGACCGTGCTCGCTGTAATATCTGCAGGTCGCCGTGGAGATCGTGAACCCCGGAGGCACCGGCAAACCAATCGCGCACATTTCGCTCAGGTTGGCACCTTTGCCACCGAGCAGTTCTTTCATCGACTTGTCACCTTCGGACTTATCGCCGCCGAAGGCGTAAACCATTTTTTCGAGCGTTTCGGACATAGAATGCCGTTGTTTACGTTAAGGTGAACCTTGAGCGCCGGGTGCGCGCTGAACCATACTCCGGCGTGCGCGTGCGTTACTATCTTCTATACTTCGAGCACGGCGGCTTCCGAAGCTCCGTAAAGTACGGATTCGAAGACTAACCCGTTGGGCATGACGCCGTCTGAACCGTTCCGGCATGAGGATGCGGAACAGTTTCAGCCGGCAGACGTGCCGCGATGCCCTTTAAGCGTTGTTGCGAATTTGCATCCGCGTGGGCAATCGGCCCTAAATTACACATACGCGCATGGCCGGCGCCACCGCCCTTCATCCATTCTCTGTGAGCATTGGTATAGACTGAATGAAAAAGCTCGTTATTGTCGAGTCGCCAACGAAAGCCCGCACCATCCGCAGCTACCTCGGTGATGAGTTCGAGATTGAGGCCAGCATGGGCCACGTCCGAGATCTGCCGTCGTCGGCGCGGGAAGTCCCGGAGGCGCTGCGTAAGCACAAGTGGGCATCTCTCGGCGTCAATGTGGATGATGACTTCGAGCCGCTCTATATCGTCCCGAAAGACAAGCAGAAAGTTGTCACGCAGCTCAAGAAGCAGCTTAAGAAGGCGGACGAGCTGTACATCGCGACGGATGAAGACCGCGAGGGCGAATCCATCGGCTGGCACCTCATCCAGGTGCTTGAGCCGAAGGTGCCGGTCAAGCGGATGGTTTTCCACGAGATCACGAAGGATGCCATCGTTTCGGCGCTCGATAAAACGCGCGACATCGACACGAACCTGGTCGAAGCGCAAGAAACACGGCGCCTGCTCGACCGGCTGGTTGGCTACTCGATCTCTCCTGTGCTCTGGCGTGTGATCTCGAAGGGACTCAGCGCCGGCCGCGTACAGAGCGT
>CAZRTY010000232.1:0-3756 GCA_964603055.1 uncultured Rhodothermales bacterium
TAGTTTGCCTCAAGCGACGAGCCGCTCAGGTCGAACGCGTCGTTACTCGTTGCGTGACTTGTCTGCGAGCGGCCTTCTGCTTCGATCCACAGTTCGATCCCGTTCATACCGCGGCCGGTGCCGAGGTCCCACGTATCCGACAGGTTGTGCCAGCCGCCGTCGAACCATTGCTCCCACGTGCGATAGACGCGGCCTTCGAGGAGCGGCCCCGTTGCCACGGCTACATCCGCCGCCTGCGATCGCTCGTACCGCCCGAAATCGATCGCCACGAAGAACGGACCGTTGACCGCCACCGGCTGATCGAGATGATGCACCGTTGCCACGGCCTCATCGCCGCTTTCATCCGCCACGATGTCGGCGAATGAGAACGTTTGCTCGTATCGCGCCGGCCGTGCCGGCTGACCATCCTCATCGACATCGTAAATCCGAAGGATGTACGTGCGGTCGTCGGTGCCGCTGCGCTTGTAACCAAACCAGACGCGCACTTCGTCGACGACCATCCCCGGCATGTCGTATGGCATGCGCATCATCGCCGCCTTTGAGCGGTCGAGGAAATCGTTGGTCCCCGCGATAAACCCGGTGTCGATCGGCAGCTCCAGATCCATCGTGTAAACGTGCCGCGTCGTTGTCGGGTCGAAGCTCCGCACAGTGAGGCGGTCCTCAACAACGGATGAGTATGAGACGACGTCGACGCCCGATTTACTTGCGAACTCGTCGTGGGCGCCTTGTTGTCTAACATTCGGCGCCGCCACGATTACCGGCTCGCCGGAGAGAGAACGAATTGAAAACGATTGGAGCGTGGCGCTCTTCGTCTGGCCCACCGCCACGCGTACATCACCAAAAATCAAGGCCCCTGCGAAAAGGCTCAGGATTAACAATAGCGAGGGCGAGGTGCGCACGGCGGCGGTGAGCTTGAGACGAGAGATGGAGGAACACCCGGGTCCCCACGGATGCAGTCGCAAGATCCGCCGCGGTCATGATCCGTCGATGCGTTTCCGGCGCACGCGGTATGCGCCATTGCCTTGTTTGACGCACAATAGCATGAGCCGGCGATGCAGGCCGGCAAGATGAATCCATTCGCTCACTGGCTGGTAAGGCAGTGCGGCAGTACGTGTTGAGGTGTATCCATTGATTTATCTGCAGCCATGGAAATAGGCGTTTATACGTTTGGAGAGGTCGACCCCCAGCTCTCACTTTCGGGCGACGAAGCAGTGGGGCAGCGTCTCCGCGATTTGATCGAGGAGATTGAAGTTGCCGACCAGGTAGGACTCGACGTGTTTGGCGTGGGCGAGCATCACCGGCCTGATTACGCGGTATCGGCCCCGGCAATCGTACTGGCTGCAGCGGCCTCACGGACCTCCAACATCCGACTCTCCAGCGCCGTGACCGTGCTGGGCTCCGAAGATCCTGTCCGGGCCTTCCAGCAGTATTCAACCATCGACCTGATTTCAAACGGCCGCGCCGAGATCATGGCCGGGCGCGGTTCCTTCATCGAGTCGTTTCCGCTTTTCGGCTATGATCTGAACGATTACGACGAGGTCTTCTCCGAGCATCTGGAGCTGCTGCTTCGGCTTCGCGACGAGCCCATCATCCAGTGGTCGGGCAAGCATCGGCCCGACATCCCGAATCGCGGCGTGTATCCACGTCCGAAGCAGAATCCGCTCCCGGTATGGATCGCGGTTGGCGGCACGCCCGAGTCGGCGCTGCGTGCCGGCCGCCTCGGCGTGCCGATGGCGCTGGCGATAATCGGCGGGCTCCCCGAGCGCTTCGTCGGGATGGCCGAGCTGCACCGGCGTGGCGCGGGCGAGGCGGGGCATCCGCTGCCGAAGCTCAGCATCAACTCGCACGGGTTTATCGCCGATGATGCCGAGGAAGCGCGCGACCTTGCCTTCCCGGCGTTCAAGGCAACGATGGACCGGCTGGGCCGCGAGCGCGGTTGGCCGCCGATGTCGCGCGAGCAGTTCGATGCCTCGTGCACGCTGCGCGGCGCCAACTTCGTGGGCAGCCCGGATCAGATCGTCGAGAAGATTCTCTATCAGCACGATCTCTTCGAGCACGATCGATTTCTGCTCCAACTCAGCGTTGGCCCGATGCCGCACGACAAGATGCTTCGGGCAATTGAGCTGCTCGGGACGAAAGTCGCGCCCGCGGTGCGCGAGGCCCTCGCAGAGAAGAGCCGTGCCGCCGGTAACGGCGCAGCCGCCGAGTAAACATCCGTCGATGTGCCGACGCACCACCTCGAAGCATCGAGGGATGCTGATTATTGAGCGGCCCGTTACTGAGCGTGAGTCATGGCGAATATGACCCGCGCCGCGCTGCCGTTTTTCAGAGTGACCTATTTCTACCGTCGATTGTAATGGCCGATCAGGACATTAAGGAGCGCGCCGAGCGGATTGGCGTGCCGCATATCCAACGCCACATCTTTCTATGTTGCGATCAGACCAAGCCCAAATGCTGTAGCATCGAAGAGAGCTTGGAGTCGTGGGACTTCCTCAAACGGCGTCTCGCCGAATTGAAGCTCTTGGGGGAAGGAGGCGTATTCCGGACGAAAGCGAACTGCTTACAGATCTGCCAGGACGGTCCGGTTGCTGTTGTCTATCCGGAAGGCGCGTGGTACCACTCCTGCACACCCGAGGTACTCGAAGAGATCATCCAACGGCACCTCGTGGAGGGCGAAGTGGTAGAGGAAAACCTCATCACGAGCCGACCGCTGCCGTCGGGGTCCTCTTCAGCTGAGGTTTCGAAGTGAGAGGCATAGACGCGTTGGCCATCGACTTATATCTTGGCTCCCGCGTCCCATAAATATTCGATCCGAACGATGCGTCTATCCGGCTTCCTTACCATCGTCCTGCTCGCGTTCACCGGACTCTGCGCCGAGCTTCGTGCACAGGACGCCGAGACCGCGGCCTTCATCACGTTGCTTGGCAACGACACGCTCGCCGTGGAACGCTTTGAAGTGACGCCGTCGCGGCTCACAGCCGAAGTCGTACTCCGCACGCCACAGACGACGTACCGCCGGTATGATATCCGTTTCGATGATCAAGGCGGGTTGGATCGCCTCGAGTCCGTCATTCACGACGGCGGGGCCGATGCCGACGAACTTCGGCGCGAGGTCGTAACGCCGACGGCCGGCGGACTCCTCATTGCATCTTCGGCGGAAGACGGCACGACAGAGCGCACCGCGGAGATAGACGACTCCGCGTTTCCCTTCATCGACATGGTACATTGGCCATTTGAGCTTGCGCTGCGCGATGTCGCGGGACGAGGTGTCGACAGCACCGTGGTACCGATGTTCACCGGGCGCGGTGCGATTCCGTTTGTCTTCCGCCGTGCCGGGGCGGGCCGGATGACCATCCAGCACCCGTTTCGTGGGGTGATGGACGTGGAGGTCGATGCCGCCGGTCGCCTCGTGCGTCTCGATGCCGGGCAGACCACGCGCAAGCTGACCGTAACCCGGGTCGATGATGTCGACGCCGTTTCTGTGGCCGCGAGATTCGTTGCGGAGGATCAGGCGGGGCGCTCGTTCGGTGCGCTTTCCGGACGTGGTGAGTTCGCGGCAACTGTTGGCGATGCGAACATCACGATCGATTTCGGACAGCCGTCCAAACGCGGTAGAGACATCTGGGGCGCGCTCGTGCCGTTCGGCGAGCTCTGGCGCACCGGGGCCAACCTCGCCACCCACATCACGACGGATCGCACGCTTGAGCTCGACGGCGCCGTCGTCGAGCCCGGCACCTACACCTTGTTCTCGATCCC
>CAZRTY010000233.1:0-3739 GCA_964603055.1 uncultured Rhodothermales bacterium
ATGGCGATGACCTGCGAGACGGCGATCAGGGCGTCGGAGTTGTGGGCATAGTCTGGCCGCAGCGCGTGCAGGACCTCCCGGTCGGTTTGCGTGGTGGTGACGCCTTTGCGCGAAAGGATGACGGCGAGCGCGAAGCCTTCCTCAGGTGTAGCCGTGATGAGGCTGAGGCCGTCCTGTTGCGTTTGCGTCGCTTGCGGTGCCGCCTGCGCGGGCTCGCGCTGCATCGCAAAGGATGTGGCGACGACGACGATGAGGATGGCCAGCAGGCCCGAGACGAGGGTGATGTTGCGGCGGTTCATGGCGCGTGCTGATGTGTGGTGTATGATCTGCGCGAAGGATAGCTGCGCCGCGCCGGCTTATCAAGTAATCGGACTCTTGTGTCTCACATCTCGCGATTTCGTCGCGGTGCGGATGGGCGCCGCCAGGCGGAGTGGGATCTCGGCCAGGTGCATCGCCCCGCGTGTTACTCGCGGCCGAGGGCGATGATGGGGTCGAGCCGTGATGCTTTCCAGGCCGGGTAGAATCCGAAGAAGAGTCCGACGGCGGCCGAGACGCTGACGGCTGCGATCATGGCGCCGGTGGAGAAGAGCGCGGGCCATCCGGCGTAGGAGGCGATGAGCGTGGTGGCGCCGTAGCCGATGAGGATGCCGCCGAGGCCGCCGATGAGGCACAGGATGACGGATTCGATCAGAAACTGGAGCATGACATCCGGCGCGCGTGCGCCGACGGCGAGGCGCAGGCCGATCTCGCGCGTGCGCTCGGTAACGCTGACCATCATCACGTTCATGATGCCGATGCCGCCGACGAAGAGGGAAATCCCGGCGATCGAGGCGAGCAGCCAGGTCATGACGCGAGAGGTCTCGGTGGCGGCTTCGGCAACCTCGGCCTGTGTCTGGATGGTGAAGTCGTTTTCCTGATCGGGCGCCAGCCGGTGCCGCTCGCGCAGCAGGTCAATCATCTTGGCGCGTGCGATGTCCATCGAGTTGGCATCGTACACCTGCACGTTGATGACCATGGCGTGAGAGCGGCCCGAGATCCGCTGAAAGCCCGTGGTATAGGGCACGATGATGATGTCGTCCTGCACCGACCCCATGAGCGACATCCCTTTGGTCGACAGCACGCCGATGATGGTCAGTGGGAGGCCTTGCACGCGTATCGTCTCGCCGATCGGGTCGGCGCCTTCGAAGAGCTCTTCGACGATCGTCTGGCCGACGACGGCTACGAGCGACGCCCGGTCGACGTCTTCCTCGGTGAACATCTCGCCGCTTTCGATCGGCCACTGGCGAATCTGCAGATAGTCGTGCGACTGCCCGTAGATGCGGGTAAACCAGTTCCGATTGCCGTGAACGACCACGCGCTGAGAGCGAACCTCCGGGCTGGCGGCGACGACTTCGGGGATCTCATCGCGGAGGGCGCGGGCGTCCTGCGTGGTCAACGTGTTGGCGCTGCCGCCGCCGATGCTGACGCCGCCGAGCGAACGAGCGCCCGGAAAGACGAGCACCACGTTCTGGCCGAGGCGGTTGACCTGTTCCTCGACTTCGGCACGCGCACCCTGCCCGAGGCCGACCATGGTGATGACGGCACCCACGCCGATGATGATGCCGAGCGCGGTAAGCAGGGCACGCATCAGGTTGCGCCTGAGTGCGCGAAGGGCCACGTATGGGATTGCGCTCAGCTTCAAGGCGACGTACCGTTTTCGAGTTCGACATCTACCTCGTCGGACCAGTTGGCCAGCGCGATGGCCGCGTCCTGCGGCTCGATGCGGCGGTCGCTCCGGATGAGTCCGTCGCGCAGCGTCACGACACGCTTTGCGAAGCGGGCGATCTCGGGCTCGTGCGTCACCATGAGAATCGTCAGGCCGTTGCGGTTGAGGCGCTGGATGAGGTCGACCACCTCGAGGCTCGTCCGGCTGTCGAGGTTGCCGGTCGGTTCATCGGCCAGCAGGATGCTGGGCTCGGTGACCAGTGCCCGCGCGATGGCCACGCGCTGCTTCTGGCCGCCCGAAAGCTGCGTTGGTGTGTGGTCGAGCCGCTCGGCGAGTCCGACGTTCTCGAGCGACAGGCGCGCTTTTTCGTGGATCTGTTTCCACGTCAGTTCCTGTTCACGGTAGAGCAGCGGAAGCTCAACGTTCTCGAGTGCGGATGTGCGGGGCAAGAGATGAAAAGCCTGGAAGACGAATCCGATGGTGCGGTTTCTGATGCGGGCGAGGCTGCTGTGCGATAGCGAGGAGACGTCTTCGCCGTTGAGGTGGTAGTGGCCGGCGGTCGGCCGGTCGAGGCAGCCCAGGATGTTCATCATGGTCGATTTGCCCGAGCCGCTCGGGCCCATGATGGCCACGAACTCTCCCTCCTCGATCTCGAGGTCAATACCGCGCAGTGCACGGACGGATACCGAGCCCGAATCGTACACGCGTGTGACATCTCGCAGTTGAACGACCGGCATCCGTAAGGCAAATAGTGGATGTTGGGAGGGATGGGAGGGATGGGATGGAGCCCTATCAGTACTGCGCCTGGCTGCCGCTAATCAGGCTGCGGCGGCCGCCGCCGTCGCCGGCGCTGAGCGACAACCCGACGGCGAGCGAATCCCCCACCTGCAGTCCGTCGAGGATTTCCGTGTAGACGCCGTCGCTGAGGCCCGGTGTTACGGCGGAGGCAGTTAATACGCCGTCTCTGAGCACGTAGACGCGGGCATCCCCCTGGTCGCCTGCCGGCTCGGGCGGGCGGATCGCATCCGGGAGGCGGGCCCGAAGCGCGGGGTTCCGCACGCGGAGTACATCCTGCCGCTCCGCGGTGATGATGGATACCTCGGCCGTCATGCCCGGCTTGAGCAGCAACTCGTCGTTATCGACGGCAATGATAGTCTCGTAGTGCACGACGTTGTCCTCGATCACCGGCGCGTTGCGTACCTGAATGACATCCCCCTCAAAATCGCGTTCGCGATAGGCATCGACGGCGAAGCGCACGCGCTGCCCTTCCTCAACCATGCCGATATCGGCCTCGGCAACGTTGGCGTGGATCTGCATCCGCCGCAGGTCCGTCGCGATCTCGAAAAGCTCCGGTGCATTCAAGCTTGCCGCAACCGTCTGGCCGACTTCAACGCGGCGCGAGATGACGATGCCGTCGGACGGCGAGACGATGTTGCATCGAGCGAGCTCCCGTTGTGCGCGTTCCAGCGAATGGCGCCGAACGCGAACCTCGGCATCGGCCTGGCGGAGCGCCGCGGAGGCTTCTTCGACTTCGCTCGAAGAGACGTGGCGGCCTGCAAGCAGGTCTTCGGTACGGTTCCACTTATGCTGCGCGAGCTCAAACGCGGCCTCGGCGGCTTCGAGCTCTGCCTGGGCCGAACTCACCGCAGCCTCGAACGTCGAGGACTCGATCCGCGCGATCACCTGGCCGCGCCGAACCGGGGTGTTGAAGTCGGCCCTGACCTGATCGACGATGCCCGACACCTGGCTGCCCACGATGACCGTCTGCAGGGGCTGGATCGAGCCGTGAGCGACAACGCGCTGCGAGACGTCTCCATACTCAACGGTTTCGAGTTGGAGAGGTGGAAGGCCACGGTCACCCGCACCGTACTGCCGCACGCCGTACCAAGCGGCGAGGATCAGGAGAGGGATAACCAGGAGAAACAGCTTGCTGCGCTTCATTCACAATCGCTCACACATTGCGGGTAAATAAAATGCGGGTAAATAAATGCGGGTAAATACATGACGATTCAGTTACGAGCCGGTTATACGACA
>CAZRTY010000234.1:0-1846 GCA_964603055.1 uncultured Rhodothermales bacterium
GCGCCGTCGAGTCTGCCCGCGGACGCGTGAAGTACAGGTGCGTCAATTCGAACAAGGTCTCGAGGTCGGACGGCGAGGCGCTGCCCCGAATCCCTTCCTCGAGCTCCGACACGAAAGGCGCGACCGACACAACACGCCCCGCCAGATAGCGATCGAGTTGCGAGCGTGTGTAGCTGCCCACGCCGCTACGCGTCACGATGGCGGCCGCATTTGCAGCGTCGAAGTAGTCATCATCCGACACCAGCGAGTGACCGCCCGGGCTGAATGCCGACATCTGCACTTCATCCTGACGAAAATCAGTCGGCTTGAAGACCACGCGGACGCCATTCGAGAGCGTGAATACCTCAGTATCGACAGACTCGAAGCGCTCCTCGGCGACGATCTCCCCCGGTTGAGGAATGGCGTCGATGAGTGCATCGCCGACGATATCGTCCACATAGGCCGCGATTTCGCGCTGCGTTGCGGCCTCAAAGACACTGCGAAGTTGCGTTTCGGTCGGTGGCACGAGATCATCGCGCTCGGGCATGGTCACAACGACCGCGCGGTTGGCGTCGTCGAGTAGATCGTCGGCAAGGGCGTTGACATCCGCCGTCGTGATTGCCGGCAGGAGCGACTGCACGAGCGCGAACTCGTAGTCGATGCCCGGCGCGGCATCACCCTTCAGGAAGTGATTCACGTACTCTGACGCGAGTGAAGCCGACTGCGTGTTCTCGCGCTCGTTGAAGGCAAGCTCGTAGGCGCGGAGAACGCTTGACTTCTGCCGCTCGAGCTCGGTCTCGGTGAAACCATGGCGGGCGGCGCGCTCTGCTTCGATCACGACCCGTTCGAGTCCGGCCAGCAGGCTGTCTTCATGCACCTGAGCCTGGAATCCGTAGAAGTCACTCGTGCGGACGAACCCGCCGCGGTAAACCTGCGCCGCAACGAACGGCGCCTCCGGCTCGCGGGCAATTTCGGTGAGCCGCTGGTTCAGCATCCGGTTGAAAAGCTGCTCCTGCAGGCTCCGCCGGTAGTCGTTGGTCGTCGCGATCTGATGAACGTCCGTCTTGAACGCTACTTCGACGACGGCAAACGGGTACTCGGGGTCCGTGATGATCGCGTATAGCGTTTCCTCGTGGTCGGGCACGGGGAAAAGGGATTCAGCCGGCGGCTCAGCCGGCGCGTCGAGTCCGGCAAATTCATGTGTGATGTGGGCCACGATTTCATCCACATCAAAATCACCCACCGCAACAACCGCCATCAGATCGGGACGGTACCACTGATCGTAGAAGCGTCGGATCGTGTCGTAGTCGGCATTGCGGATGATATCCGGGTCGCCGATCGGGAGCCGATGCTCGTAGCGGGAGTCCGCCAGCAAAACAGGCAACAGTTGCTCGAGGATGCGGCCCTGCGCGCTCTGCATCCGCGCACGCCACTCTTCCACGACCACGCCCCGCTCGGCATCAACTTCGCCGGGGTCGAACGTGGCACGTGCGGCCCAATCCGACAAAATCTGGAACGCCTGTGTCGTTACATCCTCCGTATCCGTTGGAATCTGGAGCATGTAAACCGTCTCGTCGAAGGACGTGTAGGCGTTGACATCCGGCCCAAACCGCATCCCAATTCGTTCCATGAAGTCGACGATCTCCTGCTCGGCAAATCGCTCGGTGCCGTTGAAGAGCATGTGCTCCACGAAATGCGCGAGGCCGAGTTGGTCGTCATCTTCGTTGACTGATCCTGCGCCCACGACGAGCCGCAACTCGGCGCGATTCTCAGGCTCCGTGTTCTGCCGCACATAGTACGTCAGCCCGTTGCCGAGGCGGCCATAACGGATCTCCGGGTCGAGCTGCAGCGAGTCGGCCTCGGCGTC
>CAZRTY010000234.1:1946-3739 GCA_964603055.1 uncultured Rhodothermales bacterium
AGTATCGGTATTATCAGCGAGTCGAAGACGCCCACGAACCAATCGGTGAAGAACCAGACCACGAGAATGACCACGCGTGGTACGGCAAGGGCGAGTAAGCCGAAGAGACAGGGCATATCCGATGGATTATTACGGGAACGGGACGGCGAGGGCCGGGAGGCGCTTCAGTGCGGTTCTTATTATCATCAGCACACAAGCAAGATAATGCGTGGCAGGTATGCCTCGTAGGATTGCCACCGTCACAACCCTGGAACCTCATCCAACGATGCCAACGCTAATTCCTGAAATATCGGGTCTGCCGCGCCCTCCGTTCCTCCTCGTTTTCGCGCCGTCGTCGCGCGGGCCTGCATACGTGGCACAGCAACAGACTTTCGCCCTCGCCGAGGATGCACACCGCGAGCTGCTCCCCCGAATCGTGGAAGTGTTTACCGAAGGCGAGAGCCGCGATGAAGCCGACGTCCTGCCCGAAGACGTGGTTCGGGAGCTATGCGATCATTTCGAGATCCGGGATGATGAGTTCCGGCTGCTGGTTGTGGATCATTCAGGCGCCATCGTTCGAGATTACGATGCACCGGCAAAGATCGAGGCGATCATCGAAGTATTGAGCGAAAGTACAGGCGATAAGACGTGAGTCGTATTGGTCGAGCCGCATGGCGAGCTGTCGTCCGCACCGAGAACAGGCTGGATCGCCTCGCTTTTTTCACCCGAAAGCGTCTCGGCCTCATCGGCCCGGTTCACGTGCGCCCGTACCGCGGGTTCGGCACCAGCGAGCGGGTGTGGCTGTATGGCCGCGTGCTCGTCGATCGTCACCTCGAGGCGGCAACGGAGGGTGATTCGCTGTGGAAGAACTTCCGGATGTCGTACAAGCGGTTCGCCAGCGTGGAAATCCCGGGCGCGGCGGTCCGCCTTGGCATGGGCGATGCATCAGAGATCGTAACCACCGACGGCGAAGGCTATTACGACGCTGCGATCGACATCCGAGGCGCCGACCCAACGCGTCTCTGGCACAATATCGACATCGAGTATCTGACGCCCATCAATCCGCGCCGTGATCGGCTCACCACCACCGGCGAGGTCCAGATCCCGGCCGCTGGTTCACCGTTCGGCGTCATCAGCGATGTCGACGATACGATCATCCGCACTGAGGCCACAAGCGCACTCACGATGATGCGGCTGACGCTTTTCCATAATGCGTACATGCGCAAGCCGTTTAGCGGCGTTAGCGCATTCTATCGCGCATTGCAAGCGGGGCCGGATAACTCCGCTGCCGTCCCGTTTTTCTACGTCTCATCCAGCCCGTGGAACCTGTACGACCTCCTGGTCGACGTCTTCGACCTTCAGGATCTCCCCCGGGGCACCTTCTTCTTGCGCGACCTCGGGCTCGACGAAACGCGGTTCATCGCCTCGCGCCACGAAGACCACAAGCTCGCACAGATCGCGCGCGTCATGGCCGCCTATCCCGACATGCAGTTCGTCTTGATCGGAGACAGCGGCCAAAAAGACCCGGAGATCTATCGGAAAGTCGTGATGTCATTTCCCGGGCGTGTCAAAGTGATCTACATTCGCGACGTCAAGCCCGAAATCACCAGCCGCCGCGATGTCGAGGTGCATCGCATTGCCGAGGAGGTATCGGCGCACGGCGTGGAGATGGTGCCGGTACGCGATACGCTCGAAGCCGCGCACCACGCCGCCAACCTGGGGCTCATCGACGAAGCCCGCATACCGGCCATCGATGTCGACCGGGCAAGAGACGAAGGACAGTTCTCATCCTGATCGCCGGATCGCTTAAGAAC
>CAZRTY010000235.1:0-3680 GCA_964603055.1 uncultured Rhodothermales bacterium
GACATCGGCTGGTCGGCACGGATCGAGGAGGGGAGTAGTGTGAATGTCGGCGTGATCCGGCTGAGCACGCACACGGCCACGCACGTAGACGCTCCGCTGCATTACGTGACCGATGGCCACGCCGTCGACGCGTACGATTTGGATGTCTTCATCGGTGAGGCAGCGCTCATTGACGTATCCGGGATGGGCGCGCTCGGCGCCGGTGTTCTTGATCTAATCCCTGCTGAGGCGACGCGTGTGCTATTCCGAACCGGCCATTCTTCAGCGGGTGATGACGAATGGCGTGATGACTTCGCGTCGTTCACCCCAGATCTCATCGACCGGCTCGCTGAGCGAGGCGTGAAGCTCATCGGAACGGATGCGCCGTCTGTTGACACTGCCGAATCCACCGAACTGCCTGTCCATCACACGCTTGCGCGCCACGGCATTGCAAACTTGGAAAACTTGCAGCTCTCAGGCGTCCCAGTCGGGGTGTACGAGATAATCGCATTGCCACTGAGAATTGCCGGTGCCGACGCATCGCCCGTCCGCGCGGTTCTCAGAGAGCTGCCCCGCTGAGCGCTGTTCCACCAACGTCACACCGAGCGAACAACTCCCATCCGCCGCCTGCATAACAGTAGCACTCGATGAGAGACTTGGCTTCGTTTGACTAAACAAGGCGGCAAATGGACATCTTTACCCGAGACGATCTGCAGGAACTGGCGCATACCGATGCTGACATCTGCATCTCTATTTATCTGCCCACGGCGCGGGTAGAGTCTGAGGTTCAACAGAATCCGATCAGGCTCAAGAATCTACTGAAGGACGTGCGGCGAGATTTGAAAGCAGCCGGCGTACGTGATGCAAAGGCAGAGTCGATGCTGCGCAGCGTAACGGACCGTCTGACGGAGACGTCGTTCTGGCTGTATCAGAGCGATGGTCTCGCAATTTTCGTTACAGAAGAAGGGACCCGCTACTGGCGCCTGCCGCTCGATTTCCGTGAGATTGTCTACGTGGGGCCGAGATTCCACCTGAAGCCGCTCTTCCCGATTATTGCGGCGAGCCACCGCTTCTATGTGCTGGCGCTGAGTCAGAATCAGGTCAAGCTGTATCAGGCCACGAATTTTGGCATGAACGAGGTGGTCTCGAACGAAATCCCCAAGAGCATTACGGAAGCGCTCGTCTTCGACGACTTCGAGAAGCAGCTTCAGGTTAGGACAATCAACCGAGTGGGCGGCAGGCACGAGCCGGGCTTCCACGGACATGGCGGGAGTAACGATGAGACGCGCTCGCGGCCGCAGGATCGGCTCAAGCGGTTCTTCCGCGAGGTTGATCATGGCGTGACTGACGCCATCGGCGACGATACGGCACCACTGCTGCTTGCCGGGGTCGATCAGCACCTGCCTCTGTACCGAGATCAGAATTCCTATCAGCACCTGATCGCTGATGAGATTGTGTCGGGAAATCCTGATCACCTGAGTCCCAAGCAACTTCATGCCCGTGCATGGGAAGTCATGGAGCGACATTTGGTTGACGCCCAGCGAGAGGCCATCGATCAATTCGGCGAGACACAGGGCCGTGAGAACGGCGAACTGACGTCGACTGATATCGCTGAGATCGTTGCCGCTTCAGCGTTCAGCCGGATTGAGACGCTCTTTGTTCAACGGGGCGTGAGCATCTGGGGACGGTTCGACCCGAACACCGGTAACGTCGAGGTACACGACGAACAACAGGATGGCGACGAAGACCTGCTTGATCTGGCTGCCGTCAATACCTACCTCAACGGCGGCTTCGTTCATTCGCTGAAGTTAGAGCGGATGCCCGTCACGGAGAAAATCGCTGCGACGTTCAGATTCCCCGTTAAAGAAACAGCTTAGAGCTGGCACGACGGCCGAGATTCGGCGACTCGCTACTTGACGTCGTCGGATGGTTCGTCGCGATCGATGTTGATGAAGTCGGCCGCGCTGTCGCGCAGGCGGTCGCGTTGATGGACGTACGCCATCGTAGTTTCGATATTACGATGGCGTGCGTGTGTTTGCACTTGCTGGACGGTCGCGCCCGACTCAATAGCCAGGGTGCAACCTGTGTGCCGAAGCGTGTGCGCACCAACGTGCTCGTCGATTCCGGCTCGCACGGCGGCATTCCGTACAATGCTGTAGATCGACCGGGCAGACAGCCGGTTCATATAGCTGTTATTGCTGAAGGAGCGCCAGAGTGGACCCGAGGTGATGCCGTAGTGACGCCGCATCGCATCTATTTCAGCGACGACATGATCGGGGATCTTGACGTATTGATCGGCGCCGCCTTTCGTATCGGGCAAGTCGACGACCCAGTAACGGCCAAGGGGGCGCACATGATCGACATCCATGGCGGCGGCCTCAGACCGGCGAAGGACGCAGTGTAGCATCGTTAGCATGAGCGCACGATCGCGAGGTGCTGCATCGCCATTATCCGTCACCGCATCGACCAGCCGCCGCGCCTGCTCGGCCGATAGAAATACGATCTTCCGCATCTTGGCGCTTGTAGTGCGGACTTTCCGAAGCAATTGACGCTCGGTCGGATTCCGAGTGATCGCCTCAATGGCTTGCAACCACTCAAAGAAACCTCGTAAGGCGGCGATCCGGCGTTTGATACTCGACGGTTTGTATTGCTCGGCCTCGAGATCGGCCAGGTGTTGATTCACGTCGACGAATGTGATTGCGCGCGCGTGGTCGATCGTGATGTCGTCAGTCCCGAAGAACTGTACGATGTCATTGCGGTAATTGCGGCGCGTTTGCTCGCGCTCGAACCGCAGGAGATACGTCTGGAGCAGATCGACGCGATCACCTCGCTCGATACTTGCTGATCTACGCAGCGCCGGAAGCTTGTCTGAATCCATGTCCTGACCTCTCAATATATCGCCTACTTCCGATAACTGTTCTTATCGGAAGTAGGATAATAGGGTATTCTGACTGACGGGTCAATCCGCAGGGTCAGTCGGCGTCGAGGTCGTCGAACAGCAAATCGATCTCTTCCTCGGTCAGCGGCCTGTCGTCGTCGAGCAAACGGTGGTCGGTCATCATCCGCTGAAGAAGCTCGACCGTACGCTGAGCACGGGCGCGATCATCGCGCTTGACGCGGAGATTGAT
This sequence comes from uncultured Rhodothermales bacterium, assembly GCA_964603055.1. Classification (GTDB taxonomy): domain Bacteria; phylum Bacteroidota; class Rhodothermia; order Rhodothermales; family CAZKDQ01; genus CAZRTY01. The sequence goes on from CAZRTY010000235.1 coordinate 3,108, forward strand.
CCGGCCCATCTCGGAGCCCGGAATCCGTTCAGCCAACTTAAGATTCGAAATCACGAGCTCGACGTACGACGTCATGAGTCGGCGGCGCACGAATCGGATCGACTCGATATCAGAGAACGATACGCGGACCTGCCGTGGGCGCGATTTCAGTATTCCGAAAATGTCGTCCTTGACCTGATAGTCGAGTCCGATAAATCGCCCTTCGTCGGTCGTCTCGATGCGCATCCGACCATCCATTCGGCCGAATCCGGAATACACTTCAACGCTGAACGGCAGTGATCCCATTTTATGCGGAGTTATTGTCGGTACGTCTACGTTTCGAAAGCGGCGGATTCCAATCCGTAATGCTGCTGGGCCCGTGCTACGTGAAGCCACACCAGCAAGATTCTAACCATGTAAAAACACATATACGAGACCAGGACGCAGCAACATGCAGCCTCAGCCCGGGATTCTAACACGCGACGGCACACTGCCGTTTACGTGTAACCGAGAACTTTAATATAGAGGCACCATGGCTAATCCACTTAAAGATATCCGCGTGGCAATCCTCGCAACGAACGGATTCGAACAGGT
>CAZRTY010000236.1:0-3630 GCA_964603055.1 uncultured Rhodothermales bacterium
ACCCTCCTCGATGTAGGAGTCGATGTCGGCAAGCGCGGCGGGCTGCGCCATGGCCATCGGCACACAGGTCAGCGCAAAGGCAAGAAGGATAAAGGCGATCACTCGGCGTAGCATTGGGCTCTTGTTGATGTACAGATGTTGATGAGCAGACTCGGTGCATTTCAGCGCGGTCATACGAACGCGCGTCGGCAAGGTCTCAAGACCTGAGTTTCCTGATCGATTGGGTGCTCGTTGTTGAAAGGCACCTGCTAGCGACAAGGCAGACTCCCGGGCTTCGACTGCATCGACTTTCCCGAGTAACAAGCTTCTAAACATCTGAGGACTTGTCCCCGGCATTATCCCACGGCAAATCAGCCCGATTCGCCGTTACGTCCCTCGTTCGATATCTTCGCGCTTCATATTCAGTTCAAAGATCGTTTACCGCAAAGATGTCCGATCGATACCCCACTACAATATCCCCAAATATATTCCATCTTCCGCGCCAGGTGCTCTGCATCACCGCACTCATCGTACTGTGCTTCGCGGTTGTGGTAGAACCTGTAGCCGGCCAGGTCCGCTCGACAAGTGAAGGCGGCACGTGGGCTGCCCCCACCACCTGGCAGAACGGTGTCGTCCCGGCTCCGGATGACGACGTCGTCATCACCACCGGCGCTACTGTGCTCATAGAGGCCGAAGGATTCGATGAACCCGATATCCATATCCGCACGCTCCGCATCGAAGATGGTGCCGTGCTGGGGGGCGTCGTCGATCCCGTGGCCGGTCTTTACACCGCATTGCGTATCGACGGCTCGCTCATCAATGAGGGGACGCTGCACGGTGGCGACGCGCCCTACTTCTTTATCGTCCACGCCTTCGGAGACATCGACAGCCCCGGCCTATTCAACGCACAGCTTCGGGTCTCTGGTAACGGCCCTCGGACCATCCGTCTACTCGACACACCGTTCCCCATCAATACGTTTGGCCAGGTCGCACTCGTCGGCGAGAGTATCTCGACGGGCCTGGGCGTTGCCGAAGGCAAGTTGACACTGGAACGGGGAGCCGTCTGGCGGATCCGCTATGATGACTCTCGTGACTCGGAGGACGCCTCGCTTTATGACTCGTTCGTCAGCGCCAACTTCGACAACCAAGGCCTGGTTATCGGGCGATGCAGCTTGCTTATCGAAGGACTCTACCAGTGCGGCAGCGCAAACGTATCCGTCGGTCTTCAACTTGATGCCGCCGCCATCGAATCGACGCGTATCGAAACGCATGGCGGACGAACGCATCCTCGCTTCCCGTCTCGGTCTGTAGCGGGATGGTGGTCGCTCGACTGGGAACACGACGAACCGGTGGAAGGCTCGTTCAACGCTCATTTCCTTGACTCCGATATCTGGTTCCTCACCGACAACCCAGACAACCTGTCGCTGCGCTACTCGCCAGATGGCGGCATCACATGGGACGTGCCCGACCTGGACGTCAGTTTCTCATTGTATGACGAGGGTACAGGCATCGGCTCCATCTCGTATCGTGGAACCGTACGTCCGGGCATATACCTGCTTGAAGTAGAGGGCAACCCGCCGGCCGGAGGCCAGGGTGGCATGATCGTCTCAACACGCGGCCGAGAGGAAATCCGCATCGGCGCCCCGAACGACTACCGTATTCGCATTGCCAACACAACAGGTCACGAATCGGAGCCGTTTCTTTTGAGCATCACGCTTCCGGAGGGCATGCCTATCACGTCCTTCAGACCGTCTCGGTTACCGGGCGAACCGAGAGAAACCTGGGGGCCGTCAGCCTGGGGCGGACCCGCAAACGAAATTACGCTGCTCGTGCCAAGTATGGCTCCTCAGGAGACACGCGCGCTCGATTTCGTGATCACACCAGACGATCCTTCCCTATGCGAGTTCGCCGGCAAGCAGCCGCAGTCCGTTGCGGCCGCGCCTCTGGGTATCGGAATCGGTGTGGCCCTTGGAATGGGTAAGGACTATGTAGTCGACCTCGGCGCCAACGTCCTCGAAGAAGTCATCGCCGATCCATTCACGAAAGACGTGCGCGCACCCATGCGCGATGCCCTTGATCGGACGAATTCAGCGTGGTCGACAGGCGAGAAACCGGTTGGGTCGATGGCGTCATATGCGGCTGAGAATGTCTCGAGTCGCGGATGGCTGCGGCGAGGCGTGGCCGTCGTCGGTGTGGCCGATAACATTCGCACGGTCATGGACGCCGTGTCGCGCGGGCAGCGCCGGTATGAACAGCGCCGAGCCATGGGCGATCCGCAGCCCGGTCCGGGACCGTGGGGCGACTATATGTACGATTACTACTACAACACGGGGCATGAGTATTACCGATACGAGCACCAGTTAGAACCCGTCTGCTCGTGGGATCCGAACGATAAGGTCGGCCCCGGCGGCGTTGGTGAGATGGGATATGTGGCCTCGGCCGGGGTGATGGACTTCCGCATCAACTTCGAGAACCTGCCCGAAGCCACGGCGGCGGCCTACCGCGTGGTGGTCGTCGACACGCTGGACGATGTATTCGACGCGGCGACAGTCGAGTTCGGTGAGACGAGCCACGAAGGCTTCGAGATCACGCGAGAGGGCAATGTGCTCCGATGGGAGATCGAAGGGATCGAACTGCCGCCGAACGTGAATCCGCCCGAGGGCGAGGGCTGGGTCGACTTCATGGTGCACACGCGCCCCGACCTCGCATCCGGCACAGTCCTGCGCAACCGCGCCACGATCACGTTCGACATCAACGACCCGATTGTCACGAAGGACCACGTCAATACGCTCGACCTGTATCCGCCGCGGACATCGATGCTGTCGATACCTGAGACGACGGAGAACCGTGAACTCGTGCTGCGATGGGATGCCGACGACGGTACCGATGGATCCGGCGTGCAATCAACCACCGTCTACGTTGCGATAGACGACGGTCCCTTCGAGGCTTTCGATGCGGCCAGTGCCGATTCGATGGTGTTTATTGGCCAGCCCGACACCCGCTACCGGTTCTACGCCATGTCTCGAGACGCCGTCGGCAACCTCGAGCCGGGGCCGTCGAATATCGTCGACACGAGGTTCGAGTATGCTGTGAGCGCAGATCAGGTAGTGGCGCCGCTCGTCTTCGAGCTTGAGCAGAACTATCCCAACCCGTTCCATTCCTCGACATCCATCTCGTACACCCTCCCGGCCCCCGCCAACATCCAGTTGGAGGTGTTTGATGTCCTCGGCCGGCGGGTGGCTACTCTCGTCAGCGAAACACAGGATCGCGGGCAGCACGTGGCCACATGGGATGCCTCTTCTTTGGCAAGCGGGATGTACCTCTACCGCCTGACATCCGACAACCACACGGCAACTCGGCAGCTCGTGATCGTGCGGTGAGTACGCCGTGGAAAAAACCTCGGAGGTAATGTCCAAACGCGCCAAGCAGACCTCCGAGGTATTCCAACTGCATCGCCTATCCCGACTACCAAGTTCCGATACTTTGGAGGTCTCGCCCAACGCTCGAGACAGACAGGCCAGGCCTCCAACCACCAGTGCCAGACAACCGTCATGTGTCAGCCGTCAGCGCACGGTTCAGCCACTCGCGAGCGTGGTGCCAGTCGCGGCCCACCGTAGCGGGAGATATGCCCAGGGCATCGGCCGTTTCGTC
>CAZRTY010000237.1:0-3628 GCA_964603055.1 uncultured Rhodothermales bacterium
GCGCGCCGGCGATCCGCAGGCGGAATCTCCTCTCCTACTTGCGTGCATATCCCGGACGGCCGGAGGCGCTGCTGATGATCGAAGCGCCCGGCCCGTGGGGCTGCCGCTTCTCCGGCGTGCCAATCACGAGCGAGGCGCAACTCCTCGACCCCGCGTTCCCGATCACCGGCGAGCGTACATCGGCAAGGGCCGAGCCCATGACGGAATACAGCGCCAACATTTTCTGGCGCATCCTTCGCCCTCACTTCCCGCGCTTCTTCATCTGGAATACGGTGCCGTTCCATCCGTATCACCGGGAGCGCCCGGACAGCATCCGGGGTCCGCGGGTAGCCGAGATCAAGCAGTTCGTGCCGATGAATCTCGCTGTGATCGACATCCTGAAGCCGCGGCAGATTTTCGCGGTAGGCCGTAAAGCCGAGCGGCTACTGATCCAGGAACTCGGCCTCGAATGCACGTACGTGCGCCATCCGTCACAGGGCGGCGCCTCGCTCTTCGAGGCCGCCATGTTGGCCGCCTTTCAGTCGACCGGCAACAGCGGGTAAGTCGAACGCATTGGAATACGACCTCCCTTGAGCGTCGATACGAAGGCAGTTTTAGCCTTTTCGCCCGGTTAGCGCCCGAAATAGGAATATAATCAGGGCGATGACCACGACCACCATGATGACGCCTACCCACACGCCGGCCTGAAATATATCGCCGATGAGTTCGCAGCCAGGAGTGGCCACAGCAACGAAAACGAGGAGTAGAGCTAAAGGCCAGAATCTGTCAATGCGCATGATGATCGTAGAGCTTAGTGAGACTCTTATTATTGAGAACACGACTGCGAAGAATCACCAAACCTAAGACCGTATTGCGGGGTGCCCGCCGTTTCTGAAGCATTACGTGATCGACGGCGTTGATACGGCATCATTAGCAGCCTTTCCCATGTCGACCCTATTCCAGGAAGCCGCCGAACGCTACCGCAACCACAACGCTCCACTTGCTGATCGTATGCGTCCGCGCACGCTCGATGAGTTCGTCGGACAGCCGCATATTCTCGGCCGAGGCAAGCTGCTTCGGCGTGCTATCGAAGCCGATCGCGTTACGTCGCTCATTTTCTTTGGTCCTCCGGGCACGGGCAAGACCACGCTTGCACGGATTATCGCCAACACGACGCGTGCGCACTTCGCTTCGTTAAACGCGGTGCTGGCGGGCGTCAAGGACATCCGCGAGAAGATCGAAGACGCTCGGCGCCGGCTCGAACACCACCAGCAGCGAACGATCCTCTTCGTGGACGAGGTGCACCGCTTTAATAAGAGCCAGCAGGATGCGCTGCTTCCTCACGTGGAGAACGGTACGGTTGTCTTTATCGGTGCGACGACCGAGAACCCGTACTTCGAGGTCAACAAGGCGCTCGTCAGCCGGTCGCGCATTTTTGAGCTCCGCAGTCTGACGGAGGACGATCTGCGCGGGGTTGTGAAGCAGGCGCTGAAGAACAGCGACCGGGGCTACGGCAAACGGGATGTCTTGATCGACGACGACGCGCTCGACCACCTGGTCTCGACGGCCAACGGCGATGCCCGCTCGCTTCTGAACGCGCTCGAGCTCGCCGTTGAGACGACGGAGCCGGATGATGCCGGCGTGACCCAGATAACGCTGGAGGTGGCGGAGGACTCCATCCAGCGGCGTGCAGTGCTGTATGACAAGGAGGGCGACGCCCACTTCGACACGATCAGCGCGTTCATTAAAAGCCTTCGCGGGTCGGACCCCGACGCCGCGTTATACTGGATGGCGCGGATGGTGTACGCGGGCGAGGATCCGCGCTTCATCTTACGCCGGATGATCATCTTCGCCGGTGAGGATATCGGGATGGCCGATCCGCGCGCGCTGGAGATCGTGACGTCTGCATCACAGGCCTTCGACTACATCGGCATGCCGGAGGGACAGTTCGTGCTCGCGCAGGCATGTCTCTACCTCGCGACTGCGCCGAAGAGCAACAGCGCCTTCGCTTATTTCGACGCGCTGCGCTTTGTCGAGAAGGAGCAGACGGCCGATGTACCGAACCACCTCAAGGACTCGAACCGCGACAAGCAAGGCCTCGGCCACGGCGAAGGCTACAAATACCCTCACGCCTACCGCGACCATTACACCCCGCAACAATACCTGCCGAACGAGATGCAGGGGACGTACTTCTACGAACCGGGTGAAATGGGCTACGAAAAGAAGATCAAGGAGCGCCTCGATTATTTCCGTGCGCGAGACGAGCACGAAGACCTGGCGAAGCGGCTGAAGCGCTATGCAGAAGAGCAGCCAGCAGAAGCGCCCGCGCGGCAGGACGACGAAGATGATCGGGATTAGAGAGGAGTCCATGAGCCACCCTCGGCTCGGACATCCTCGATCCGGCACGAATACTTGAGCCTGCGACTTCCGTTGAACGACAAGAATAACCGGGCGTCGTCACCCCGCTGACCATCGGCGTCCCGGCTTGAGGTTGCTAGACAGCAGCGAGGCTACGCCCGGTTTCCCCAATAACATGCGATCGGAGGGTTACCGCCACGCAATCGATCCGAACGACTACGTGGCGGCCTGGAACCCCGGTAGGTCAACTGTTGGCTAGCCCTGCGATACGTCAACGCGTCAGCATCATGCGGCCGGTGCGCGTTTCATCGCCCGCGGTCACGCGGTAGAGGTAGAGGCCGCTCGGGTGCCCGCTTGCATCGAACACCGCCCGGTGCGAGCCAGCCGGGACGACCTGGTCGACGAGCGTCGAGACTTCGCGGCCGAGCATGTCGTATACGCTGATGGACACGTGCTGCGAAGCGGCGACGTCGTATGTGATCGTCGTCGACTCACTGAATGGATTGGGGTGATTCGGCGATATCCGAAGCTGCTCCAGTTGCGCGTGATGCGCGTCGATGGATGTACCCGTGAAGCCGGTTCTAACATCCAGTTCAAGCCCGCCAACATCACCCTCCTCTACCGTAACTCGGGCAGCCAGTGAATCGAGCCCCATCAGCTCATATTCGACGACCTCGATCATCATCCCGAACATTGTTCGCCGCTCGGATCTGCGAACCTGAAGAACATCCGATTCGCCGTAATCCGTCAACAAACGACCATAGCCGATGACCTCGTGCGACATCTCAATCTCCGAAGTCGAGAACAAGATGTCGTTCATATACAAATGCTGCTCAGTGTCGAATTCCCATGACGTGGACACTGTCGCGGGAATCGGCATGAGGACATCCACAGGATCATGAAGAATAATGGACACAATTTCATCGCCAAAATCATCGTAGGACACGGTGTACAGGCCGATGATGTGAACGGCGTCTGCCTCCAACCGGTAGAATACCGACGTCGTGTTCTCACGCCCCGCCTCATCAATGCGCGTAAGCATTCCATGGGTTGCGTCGGCGAACGCCTCATGGTCCTCGCCGGGGATTCCACCCGGCAGTTCGCTTCCTCGAACTCCTCCTCCCTCTGTAGCCTGGGGCCACATCGAGATTCCGCGCAGATCGAATACACCGCCAGACTGAGGCTCTGTCATGAAATCGACGTCGACAGACTGAGCCGGCGCGTACGTCGTCAGGGTGTGTTCTGACGTCAGATAACGTTCAAAGAAATCGTGATCGATTGTGATCTGAGC
>CAZRTY010000238.1:0-3610 GCA_964603055.1 uncultured Rhodothermales bacterium
TTGAACACGCGGATGTCACTTTCGGCAACACGATTGACGATGGGCTCCATGACTACACTTCGATATTCCAGGTGAACGACTGCGGGTCGAACGCGTCCCGACTCATGCAGGTCCGCGAAGTATGAATGACGTGGCTGAGGTCTAAGCCGGGCTGCTATGCGATCTGGGCCGGACTCAGCGATTGCAGAGCGGCCGTTATCGACGAAACGGCGTGGTCGATCTCGTCTTGCGTGGTAGAGCGTCCGAGGCTGAGGCGCATTGTCGACTTCGCCAGGTCATCCGAAAGCCCCATCGCCTGGAGCACGTGTGAGGTCCGGCCGCTGCCCGACGCACAGGCGCTGCCGGTCGAAACGGCAACATCCCGCATCAGTGGGAGCATCTTCTCGGCGGGCGTGCCGGTGAACGAAATGCTCGATGTCTGCGGCAGCCGCGGCGCGTCCACACCGTTGAAGGTTGTATGGGGATAGACGGCCCGAAGCCGGTTTTCCAGGTCGTCGCGGAGTCGTGACAAACGATCCGCATCGGCTTCCATCCTCTCCGCAGCGAGCTTGGCCGCCGCGCCCATGCCGACGATCCCCGGCACGTTGAGCGTGCCCGCCCGCAGTCCGTTCTCGTGGCCTCCGCCGTGAATCTGCGGGATGATGCGCAGCCGGCGAGATGCAGGGTTACGGATCAACGCGCCGACGCCCTTCGGACCGTACATCTTGTGCGCCGAGCAAGCCAGTAGGTCGGCCGCGCCCGCGTGAACGCGCACCTTGCCGGCCGCCTGGGTCACATCAGAAAGGAAAATGACGTTGTGGCGGCGAGCAACCTCGTACAGTTCTTCGATCGGCTGGATGACGCCCGTCTCGTTGTTCGCCCACATCACCGAGAGCAGGATCGTGTCCGACCGGAGCGCCTGCTCCACATCCCCCAAATCGACGAGCCCGGATGCATCAACCGGCAGCCTCGTGATTTCAAACCCGTCCCGCTCGAGTGCTTCGTGAGCGCCGAGTACGGCGTTGTGCTCGGTCGATACGGTGACGAGATGGCGCCCGTGGCTCTTCCGCGCCTGGGCAATGCCTTTGATCGCCAGATTCAGCGCCTCGGTTGCGCTGCCCGTAAACGTGACGCCGGCAGGCTCGGCGCCGAGGAGCTCGGCTATTTGTTCGCGCGCCTTATTGACCGCCTCGTCGGCGGCCCATCCGTACGCGTGCCGCCGGCTCGACGGATTGCCGAAGTGCTCGCCAAACCACGGCAGCATTTCGACAAGCACCTGCTCGTCGACAGGCGTCGTGGCGTTATAATCGAGATAGACGGGATGCGACATGCGCGTGCGATTTACAGCACGCCCTCGCTTTCGAGTTGCTTGTACAGCCGCGTGCGTTCTTTCAACTGGTTGACGACGTTCGGGTACGCCTTATTGTACATCTCGTTCACCAGCTCCACGCGGGGCGGGCCGCCGTTCGTGTTGGCCTTCCACTTACACGCGTTCCAGAGCGCTTTGCGCAGGCCCCAGCGGCGCAGCGAAAACGTCTTGACGCGGCGCTCGCCGTCGCTCAACACGGCGTCGGCCTCCACACGCGCCCCGTTGCCTTCGATGTTTAGACGAATGCCCGGCACGCCCGTAGTCGAGCGGGCTTCTGCGGCAATGCGCGTCCCGGGCAGCGGTTCTGGAAGTTCGCGGAGCTTTTCGTCGCGGTAGGTCTTGGCGGCGCCGAGGGCTCCGTCAGATCCACCAAAGCGTGCGTCGGAGAAGAACTTGGTGTGTCGATTGCGGTGGCGGGTAATGCGGACCTGCCACCCGTGCGTATTGTAGGTGTCGATACGCACGACGTTACTCGGCCGGCTCATGGACAAGGCGGGAATGAGCGGTGATGATAAGAGCGTGTGTGGCCCCCCGGCGCGCTCGGTAAAGCGGAATACCGGCACTTGTTCCGGCACTACCCGGCGGGGAGACTGCAGTGCCTACGCAATGGCACCGTTGAGGTTACGGCTCCAGGAGGAGGCTTCGGGCGCAACTGGCTGTAAGGTATTTCTATGCGCCGCGGCGCACCGTTGGCGCACTCCTTTGTGATGCGGGCAGTTTGCCGAGACGCGGCCTCAACTACACAGCACGCGATATCACGCGAGTGAGCCCGTAACCTCACGAACGGCCGCGTGTAACCCGCCGGATTGCACCATCTCTCGGCACGCGGCGATGTCTTCCGCAAAGAAGTGATCTTGCTCGCGGTGAGGCACGCGCTCTCGAACGGCGCCGTGAGCAACCTCGACGCCGCGCCCCGGCCGCAGCGGCCGCCGATAATCCAGCGCCTGCGATGCCGTCAGAAGCTCGATCGCCAGCACATGATCAACATTCTGTAGCACCTGCAGCAGTTTCAGCGCCCCGACGCTGCCCATCGAAACATGATCTTCCTGCCCCAGGCTCGTCGGAATCGAGTCGACGGACGCCGGGTGGCTCAGTACTTTGTTCTCCGACACCAGCGCCGCTGCCGTGTACTGCGGGATCATAAAGCCTGAGTTGATGCCGGTCTCCCGCATCAACAGCGTGGGCAGTCCATCGTGCCCGGCGAGGAGCAGGTACGTCCGGCGCTCCGAGATCGACGCTAACTCGGCCAGCGCAATCGCGGTATAATCGAGCACGAGCGCCAGCGGCTGCCCGTGAAAATTGCCGCCGGAGATGATATCCCCATCCTCAAACACCAGCGGGTTATCCGTCACCGAGTTGATCTCCCGCTCCATGACCTCGACGGCGTGCGCCACGGCATCGCGGCTTGCGCCATGCACCTGCGGCACGCACCGCAGGCAATACGGGTCCTGCACCTTGCCGCAGTTCCGGTGCGACTCCACAATCTCGCTGTCCTTCAGCAAGTACCGCACGTTCTCGGCCACCGCAACCTGCCCCGGATGCGCCCGCACCCGATGCACGCGCGCATCAAACGGTTTCACCGATCCCTGCAGCGCCTCCAGACTCATCGCCGCCAGCACGTCCGCTTCCCTTAATAATTTCAGCGCCCGGTTCAGCACATACGATCCGTACGCGCTCATCATCTGCGTGCCGTTGATCATCGCGAGGCCGTCCTTTGCCTGCAGCTCGATCGACGCGAGCCCTTCCCGCTCGAGCACATCCGCCGCGGCCTCGGTCGACGTGCCATCCGCCGTCCAGAACGCGCCGTGCCCGATCAGCGGCAAGGCCAGATGGGCAAGCGGTGCCAGATCGCCGGATGCACCCACGCTCCCGCGCGACGGCACCGCCGGAATCAAGTCTCGCTCGGCGAACAGCAGCAACCGGTCGAACGCCTCGCGCGACACACCCGAATGCCCCAGCGCCAGCGCGTGGATCTTGAGCTGGAGCATCAGCCGCGTGATGTCCTTCGGGATGAGCTCGCCCACGCCCACGGCATGGCTCAGCAGCAGATTCCGCTGAAGCTGCGACAACTGATCGCCGTCGATACGCACCTGCGCCAGCGCCCCGAAACCGGTGTTGATGCCGTAATGAACCTCCCCGCTATCGAGCGCGGCCTCAACGATCTTCCGCGAGGCATCGACCTCCGGCGCGCCATCCCCCAACTGCCTGATGCGCCGCTCGAGGTCGTCGTATAAACTCGGTATCGTGATCGTGGCGCGTGGC
>CAZRTY010000239.1:0-3543 GCA_964603055.1 uncultured Rhodothermales bacterium
CCCGTGCCCGTCTGGGCGCAGCCGATGACGTCGCGGCCGGTTGTGGCAACAGGGATGGCCTGAGCCTGAATAGGCGTAGGCGAGGTGTATCCGGTGTCGTGGATGCCTCGTAGAACGTTCTCGGATAGTCCGAGGTCAGAAAAACTCATTAAAGTACCGGTGTGGTGCAATGGATTTGCACCGGGATGAAGACGTGCCTGGGCTACTGGAGGGAGGAATGGTCGCGATTAAATGCCCCCGAGGCAGATAACGGCGTTCGACCGACCGGAGGTGCTGTGCTGATGCGCAGAGCGTAGCCGTAGGATCTCGTTGCGGTGTCAGGTCGGGTAAATGCGCAGATGCTTTTCGAATGATGCGCGTTTATAACCTGATCGTCGGCGGAAATATGGCCGTCCTGAAGTGATTCCGCTGCCGAGACGTGTTCGAACCGGTAGCGGTGTTAAGTCGAGTGGAAAGCGCGGCGGCGGCAGATGTTTCAGCCGGAGAATAAATACTGAGATGTCGGCGCTCGCGATGGGCATCCCGCGATGGACGTACGGGCGAAGCGAGCGTCAGCGCGGCGCCTGCCGTCCCGGCCGGCGGCGGGTGAGCAGTGGCGAAGCGTTGCCCGGTTTCCCCAAAAAAAGCGGCATGAGGTACCGGCGTACTCGTTGGTACTATGCGGAGGCGTCGGTTATTCGGCCGGTACTCCGGAGTATGAAAGCCGGCCTGATTTACACGCTGTTCCGGGAAGACGACACGTTCTGCCGCCTTCCCGGATCGCAGCGAATCTCTTTACCGTACGCTGATGAGACGCACGGTTTCGACGCCAAGGTCTGTCTGGATGCGGACGAAGTAGATACCCGGAGCGGTCGGTGCGGTCAACGCAGCCGTGTGTCGGCCCGCTTGTTGTTCGGCGTTGACCAGCGTCTCGACTTCGCGTCCGAGCACGTCAAATACCGTTGCGATCACGGATGACGGACTGCTCAGCGTGTATGAAATCGTCGCATGCTCGGTGAACGGGTTCGGATAGGCGGATGCCTGTAGGGAGGCAACGCTCGGCGGCGCCTCTACGTCTGTGCCGGAGTCTGACGGCAGCGTGACCTCAAATATTCCAAGCCTGCGGGGGTCCCGACCGTACTGCCGGCCGTACTCGACGACGTAAAGCTTATTTCGGTATATGCCTGCGTCGATCGGATGGAGGAAACCCTCGGCGATCCGGTAGGCGTTCATCCGGTAGTCGCCTGTCGACTTGTCGAGATCGAGCATCAGCAGGTCTTCGCCGTGACCATCCAGGCGATCCAGCATGACATCGTCGCCCGTATTCCAGCTCAACAGGAATGCGCTGCCTTTGAAATTACCGGTCAGTAGGGAGTCGCTGTCGAACACCAGCCCAAGCGGGGAGCGGTGCGAGGTGAACGAACCAATCGAGGTGCCTTCCTCCGATGCACTGAAGACCTCGCCGGTCTCACAGTCACGGTAATGATCGGCGTCTGGACCGAAGTTCGGGATCGGGTCCGTGAACGTAACGCCTTCACGCGGGGCGGGGTAGGTGGGGTCGTTCGAGAAGTACCAGCCCGTATCCGCCTCCTCATTTTCGCCGGTATTCCGTTCGCGAAGCACGCATGCATCCTCATCCGGATCATATCCCTCGAATTGCATCGGCGTGTCATTGGTACCAATACGCCACGGAAATCCGTAATGATGTCCTTCGCGAATCCAGTTTAACTCCTCGCTGTCATCACGGTCGCCGCCGTTCTCCGCAGCAAGGAGGTCGCCATTCGGAGCGAACGCGAGCGAGACACTGTTTCGGGTGCCTTCGGCGTAGATGTAGCCTGCTTCTTTCAGAGCCTCCCGGTCGTTAGGAAGCACGAGGTCTTCGGCATCTGTCGGTAGCCGGAAGATCGCCGCCGTCAGGTCTTCCTCGCGGATTCCGTCGTACATCTCGCCGTGATCGGTCCGTGATCCCGAGTTGAAGTAGATCCATTCGCCCTCGGGGTCCACGGCGAGGCCTGCAAAGCGATGATCGAACCACGTATGGCTCAGCCGGTGCTCCTCGGTAACGGCCATCGTGGTCCACGTGTGCGTGCCGTCATCATTGGGCGCTCCCTTGCGTATTACGGCGCGGCTATGCGTTGCAGGAGCAGGAGGCCAGCCGCCGCCACCGCCGATGTTTTCGTTGCCGATCATGTAGATGGTGCCGTCCGGACCGATGTCCATGCCGGCAGACGGTTGCTCGGATGGAATCGGGACCCCGTGGTCCGATGGTCCATACAGAAGCTCGAGGTTGAACGTCTCGCCGTCACTTACATCGAATCGATAAATGTTACCTGGCGCCGTGAGAACGTAGAAGAGTTCCTCAACGGGATTCCAGGTGATGACGACCGCCTTGTCGGGAAGGGTGGCTACGCGCCTGACGCTAACGTCGTCGTGCAAGGCGGTTTGTGCGAGGGAGGGAAGTGAAAAAAGCGCACTAAGAAGCACGCCGAGACAGATTACTCGGCGCAAGGAAGGAAAGGACACGTCATGAGGGTGTGTGATGATACTGACTTCGGGCGGCGCCAAGTATAAGAACATATTGCCAAGGATGTGGATCTGACTTCACCGGCGTATCGAACCGCTTCATTTGGATATTGACGTTGGATACGTCAGTTTTCGGCTCAGGATGTTCACTGCGCCGCACGTCGCTCGCGTCGGCGAGGCGCCGCGGCACGTAGCTATTCAAGACGCAGATCATCAAGACGCAGATCATCAAGACGCAGATCATTAATACGCAGGTCATCGAGATGCCGGCCAACGCCCGTTCATGTGCAAGAGACGCTCAATTTCAGTAAATCGTTGTCGTGATTGATCCTCAGAACATCGACTTCCATGAAATCGCCCGGCGCGGAGACGTCGAGGTGATGGAAGCCTTTCTCGACGCCGGCCTCAATCCCTCTCTCGTCAACGAGCGCGGTCATTCGCTGCTCATGATTGCGGCGTACAACGACCAGCCCGAGATGGTGGATCTGTTGATCGAGCGCGGCGCAAAGGTCGACGATCCGGATGGAAGTGGTAATTCGCCGCTGATGGGACTTTGCTTCAAGGGTAATCCAGCCCTGGTCGAACGACTTCTCAAGCACGGCGCCGATCCCAACGCGCGCAACAACGCCGGGGCGACGGCGCTGATGATGGCGGTCATGTTTGCGCAGCGCGAGATCGCCGATCTGCTCCTGGAACACGGCGCCGACGTCGATGCCGCGGATGACGCTGGCCGAACGGCCGCTGATATAGCGAGGATGAACGGACTTCCTGAGTTTGTCGAGTTGTTAGCGGCTCGATGAGCGCCTTCTCTCCGGCCAAATCTATCTTACTTCTCATCCGAAACACTCGCTTCGGTTTGAGCAGACGTAAGCGATTCATCCGGCCTGCGTTTCTGTGTGCCATGGCGGCACTCCTCGCCTTATCGGCGGCTTCGCTACAACTTGTACGGGCGCAGTCGTCGGCCGAGATCCTCAAGGAACTTGAACGCCTGCGCAACACGACGCGCGTGTTGTATGTGGCGGCCCATCCCGATGACGAGAA